>LLYT01000033.1 GCA_002049545.1 Deltaproteobacteria bacterium tcs-42
CTTCTCCCGCCCGCCTCACGACGTAGCGAGTTACTTACCTCCGGCAACCCCGTTCGATGGGTGCGACGGGGAGGTGCTACCCGGAGTGATAATCCTGATGTTGGCCTCCTATGTCTCTCACGGTTACACAGGGACGGACTGTCACCGTCACTGAGGGAAACGGGCTGCGAGTCGCCCGTTACAATCCACCTTGCTATGACATCATCAACTTAACCATCTGTGATCGAAACTTTCCGGCACCCCCGTTAGCGGGATGGCGCACCTTTTCAGCGGCAATGCCCAATCCTTTAAGTTGCAAGGCCGATTTTTCCCCAATCGCAACAACTTGCTGGAACTGTCCCAGTTTCAACAGCCTTTTCAGCATCTGATGACCCGACACAAGCTCCGTATCTTTTGGAGTTCGATTGCTGAGTAATCCCTTAGCGGTATGATAAGGGTGCCAGGGGAAAGCATTCCACAAGACCACCCGACGTGGATCAATCCCCTGCTCGGCAAGAAATCCCCAGACGATTGTCGCTGTTGGTTCTGTAAAGCCCTGCGGTTTCAAATCTGTACGACTGGTCCGCCGCGGGGAAATATTCGCAAAAACCATTTCGTGATGTAAATTTTTATGGCTCAATCCACCCAACAAAAGCCGCTCCGAAGTCATCGGGATACCACTGAAATGTCCCCCCTGATATCCAATGGCTTCGGCACAAAGCAGATAATCAGCGACACCGATCCGTTCCTGCAAATAGTTGAGCAATTGTTGCCTGCGTATCTCTGCCCCCCGATCATCACAATCGTGTTGATGATCGACATCCCCCCAGGGATTAAAGACGTCTGCCGCCCGGTAGTGACTGAGCGCAGCAACAAATTGTTCAGGCATCGTCAATATCCTGGATCAAGATAAAGGGCTGTACAATCAACATCCGAAACAACTTCTCTTCTTCCTGTTCCCAACTTTCAAGTTGCTTTGCTGTTGGTTTACCCAATTTATTTGCAGCTATCCAGGCTTCGACCAAAGTTTTATCATCTTCGGCAACAGCAACTCCAACCTCAACCAGATCAAGCTCAGCAGCAACAACAATAATCGCATCCCGCTGCAGATGAATCTTCAGTTCTCGCCAGCAAACTTCTGCAAGATCGCGCTTGAAACTTTCAATCATTCCTGACATAACACTCCTCTACACAGACCTCCCCGCAGCAAGCTACGGGACCTCAAATTCACTAGGGTAGCCGCTGCCTCTTGATTCAACACAGACCAGCAACCACCAGAAAGCTTGATTTTTAACTTAAGAAAATTAGCATGTTAGCCGATACACATGCTACAATTATTCCACTATTTAACAATTTTCCCCCTGACAGGATTGACATGACGGCAGCCGGATCTCAGCGAAGTGTTGATATAGGCACCAAGTTGATTGGCGAATTTGTCAATGATGCCTATACGTTACGCATAGAAGCACATAACAATCAGCTTGAATGTCGTGCCAGTATTACCGTTCACAATACCGTCAACAGCATCCCCCCCTCAGAACTGATTACTATATTACGCAACCACGACATCATAACAACTGTCGATCTTGAACAAGTTGCCATTTTCTGCAGTGAGGCTGCCCAGGGGGAAGACCCGCAAGCATTTGTCATCGCCGCAGGGAAGGACGCAACGTGCGGCGAGGATGGCTGGTTTGAGCTGATTGTCGCCACCGGTAAAGAAGCAACCGATCTGGTTGAAGACGATGCGGGGAAAGTCGATTTCAAATCGATACAAAGCTTTTCCAACGTTGAACCCGGTCAACACATTGGTACCATCCACCTCCCCACCACAGGAGAAGCTGGCCAGACCATTACCGGTAAAGTGATCCCTGCCATAACGGGACAACCGAGCAAAATTACAGCAGGCAGCGGTGTCACCTTTAGTGATGATGGGACCCGGGCTATCGCAGAACAAGCTGGGCGCGCTGTCTTTGACAACAATGTTGTTTCGATAGCAGAAGAATTTGTCGTCAATGGTGACGTTGACTTGAATATTGGCCATATCAGCTTCAACGGTTTTGTCGATATCAAAGGGGACGTCCTTGATGATTTCAACATCGCCGCAACAAAAGGGATCAACATTACCGGTGCAGTGGGGGCCTGTCAGATCCACTCCGAAGGACCGGTGACGCTTGGAACCATGGCTGGCATGGGAAAGGGCAAGATCATCTGCAAAGGGACATTACAGGCCCGTTACCTGAACCAGGTTAAAGTCGAATGCTGGGGCGATGTCAATATTTCCCACGAACTTCGCAACTCGGTCACTAAAGCAACTGGCAGTATCAATATTCCCAAAGGATTGGTAACTGGTGGAGAGGTCGTTGCCCTTGAGGGGGTTGAGGCGAAAATTCTGGGCGCGCGTGCCGGAGCAAAAACCCATGTGACTTCCGGCATCTACTTTCCCGAAACTGATCGGCTCCAATATCTACGTAGCCGGACAAAAAGTCTTGGTGATCAAATTAAAAACATCGGTGAAACACTGACAGTACTGGAAAACAAACCGATTCCAGCTCCACGCAAAGCACTACAAGAAGCGACCGACCTGCGCATCGGGATTCTCGCCCAGAGGCAAGTCAATCTGGATGAAGAGCGGGAAGAGCTGGCAGAAGAGTTACTTAACTTCGCTGCCGCTGAACACCCGACAGCCAATCCAAAAATCAACGTTCTCACTGCGCTGAAAGAAGGGGTCTCTATCAATCTGGGCGAATCGAGTGAGGAGATAAAGACAGATATATCGGGACCGGTATCAATTGTCGAAAATCATCAACTTGGCGGGTTCCGTTATCTGACCTGTTCACCGCTCAAAGTCACGGCTGAAAGCCTGGAAGACGAAGTCCCTCGGGCAGATGAACCTTGATCTTCAAGTTGCACAGATTAAACGGTATTGTGGGGAAACGTCACAACGACATGTCCCCACAATCCTACCCCTTTTTCTTCACCAAGCGGGAAACAACCTTGGCTGCGGCCTGATTTGCGGCATTGACACAATCATTTAACCCCACCCCGTAGAATGAATTTCCGGTCAGAATCAAATCGGGGGACTCTTCCAACGATCCTTCAAGCTCCTGCAACCGCTGTGCATGGCCACGCGTATATTGCGGAATCGCATGGCGATGACGAAAAATCTTCACAAAATCGGGATCACAATCGATCCCCATGATCTGTTTCAGATCGTTCATGGTCCGGGCTTTCACTTCATCTTCGGATAGATCAATGGCGGCGGAATTCGCAGCTCCCCCCATCATTGAACGCAATAATACCATCCCTTCCGGGGCACGGTTAGAAAAAATACTCGAGTCCCACAGGGTTCCCAGGGTATTGCACCCCTCACCTTTAGGAATCAGATAACCAAATCCGTTCAGATCAAAACGGATCCGCTCTTGTGGGTAACCGAAACAAACAACATTCATAGTCGCATAGGGTATTTGGCGGAGAATTGCAGAACTTTTATCATTCAGTTCATCGAGCATATTCGCGACGGCATACGCTGGCGCAGCAGTGACAACCATGTCCACGTCAAGCTGTTGCCCATCGTCCAGATTGAGAAGAAAACCACCGTCTTTCTGCGCAATTTTTGTGACCCCGTGGCCAGTGACAACCTTGCCCGAAAGGGCCGCGGCAATCCCATCGGTCAGCTCCTGGATACCATCGCTGAAGGAGGTCAACACGCCACCTGGCCCGGCAGCACTGGCCACAGCTTTACCGGCTTTGACTTCAGCACGTTTCTTTCTGGCCAGGCGCAGCATCGCCTTGATCAATCCACCATATTCCTGTTCCAGTTCATAGATACGCGGAAAGCAGCTCTTCAAGCTCATGGTTTCTGGATCACCAGCAAAGATCCCGGAAACCATGGGCGAAATCAGTTTATCAAGAGCCTCGCCTCCCAACCGTCGGCGACCAAAATCGGCAAGGGTCTCATCACCCCCAGCCGGTCGTTTCGGGATCACCACTTCACCAGCGAGGCGCAACTTGCCCGGCCAGGAGATCAATTTTGATTTAAGAAAAGCCGGCCCATTTTCGGGCATCTGGTGGAGGATCTTTTCTGAATAGATAAATCTCTTGCGTGCGTTGTCATCAGATCGCAGCAATTGTTGATCGATCTGCAGCTGCCGGCACAGATCCAGAGTCATGGGTTTATTATCGAGAAATCCATTTGGACCCCATTCACAAAGAAATCCATCTTCCTGAACCGAGAGGATTTTTCCACCGATGCGTGGCTCTTTTTCAACCACCAGAGTTTCAACATCAAACTCAGCCTGTTTCGCCTGTTTTTCAATGGCATAGGCCGTGGCAAGTCCAGAAATTCCAGCTCCAACAATAGCAATACGGGTCATACGAACTCCTGAAAAAAGAGAGATGGCAGGGAATCAATAAGCCATCGTAGCTTGTCATACGGGGGAGGTCAATATAGAGACGTTATTCTGCTCAGTTCTTCTTGACGCTGCCCAAAGCGACTCCTATAGTAGTCCCCCAATCAAGTAAAATGGAGGCATCAGAAACATGGCAAAAGACTACTATTCCGTCCTTGGCGTTGATCGCGGCGCCGATACAAACACAATAAAAAAAGCGTATCGAAAACTGGCGCAGAAATATCACCCGGACAAAAATCCAGGTGACACCAAAGCGGAGGAGCAGTTCAAACAAGTCACTGCAGCCTACGCTGTTCTGTCCGATCCGGAGAAACGGCGTCAGTATGATCAGTTTGGCGACACCGATTTCCATCAACGCTTCAGCCAGGAAGATATTTTTCGCAACATGAATATGGGTGACATCTTTGGTGGCTTTGGTGGTGGCACACGCAATGGCGAGGATATTTTCAGTCAGCTTTTTGGCGGCGGGGGGCGAGGTCGCACACCAAGAGCACCAGCCAAAGGGCAGGACTACACCATGCAGGTCAGCATTCCCTTCCGACTCGCGGTACAGGGTGGCGAAAGACGCATTGACTATCGCAGTGACGACAAAGTGGAACAGATCAAGGTACGGGTCCCTGCGGGAATCGAAAGAGGGAGTAAACTGCGTGTTGCAGGAAAAGGGGGACCCCACCCCAGCGGCGGCTCACCCGGCGATCTCTATCTGCATATTGACATTGAGCCTGATCCGATCTTTACCCGTGATGGATACGATCTTCTGGTCAGAGCTGAAATCCCTTATAGCGGCATCTGCCTGGGCACCTCAATCGAAGTGCCAACCCTCAACACCCCAAAGCGGGTCAAGGTGCCTGCCGGCATGCAGCCAGGCCAAAAAATCAGATTACGCGGATATGGCGTAGCAGCTTCGGGAAAAAGACCAGCCGGGGATCTGTATGCACTGATTGAAGTTGTTGTGCCAACCAATCTGCGCCCGGAACAAAAAGAATTACTGGAGCAACTCAAAGGGGTCGATCTATAGGAAACTATCTCCCGACACTGGACAGAAAAAATGGTATTGCAGACAAATCTCCGGACACGCTATAATATCGCGATTCTTTTGCAACTGAATTTTTTATCTACCCACAAGGGCAACTGTGACTGAAGACAATTCCAGCCATAAACTTCGATTGATTTTCTTGTTAGTCGCGTTCCTGCTTCTTTGCGGTGGGGGACACTCAGCCTTCGCGTGCTTGCTACCAGACAGTCAAATCGGCAGTTCAGAGACCAGAGTTGACAGTTGCCACCTGGGTATGACTCAGGAGAAGGAGACTCCCTGCTGTCAAATCGAAGTCTGCCACCAGGCGGTGCCACAGAAACGCAACCTGGGTAGCCCGGAATATCATAACCAGTGTCAGGACTCCCATTCTCTGGCTCATAAGTCGCTCCCACAGCTTCCTCAACTTAAAGTTGGCAAGCCATTTATAACGAATCACATTGATCTGCCACAATTTGCCGCCCTGAAAAAGGTGCCTCAAACCCCTCTTCAATCTCTCCATAGCCTTCGCACCATTGTCCTTCTGAATTAGAATTCTCCGTTCATGCCCGGTTGGCGAAGCCAGAACCACTGGCTATAGTGACCAATTTTGTCATCTATTCCGACAGATTATAATAAGGAGACTTTTACTTTGGCTGAGACAAAAAAATCTTTTACTGAAACTATCTGGGATTTCTTCTGTTCCCTGAAACTGGCCATCATTCTGGTGCTGCTGCTTGCTCTGACTTCCATTATCGGCACAGTTATTCTGCAAAATGGTTCGCCAGCTGATTATATCCGCGAATACGGCCAGGCAAACTATGAACTGTTTAAAAAACTGCAATTCATCGATATGTACCACTCAACCTGGTTTATCGGTATTCTGGCTCTATTCAGTGTCAATTTGATTTGTTGTTCGATAAAACATTTCCCTCGAGTCTGGAAGTTCGTCAAAGAACCAACTCTGGTTGCCAGCTCAGCAATTTTCAAAGGATCGGCGAACCGGGCTGAATTCAGCTGCAAAGGGTCTAAACAGCAGATTGCAGAGCAGATTTCAACCCTACTGAAAAAAGAGTTTGCTAAAACCACCCTGACCGAAAAGGATGACAAACTCTACCTGTTTGCGCAAAAGGGGATCTATTCGCGCTTTGGTGCCTATATCACCCATCTTTCAATCCTGATTATTATGGCCGGAGCGGTTATCGGTAATGTCTGGGGGTACAAAGCCTTTGTCAATGTGGTCGAAGGAACTTCGGTCGATCAGGTTCGCTCCCGCAACAATACCGGCCTGATAGACCTTGGTTTTACTGTGCGCTGTGATGATTTTGATGTCAGTTATTACCCTGACAGCAACCGTCCCAAAGATTATACCAGCGACCTGGTTATCCTCGAAAACGGTGAGGAAATCGTCCATAAACAGATTGAAGTCAACGACCCGCTGACCTACAAAGGGATCAAATTTTACCAGTCCAGCTATGGACCTGCCGGCAACCCTTTCTTTAAAGTCAAAGTGACTGAAAATGCAACAGGTGAAGTTGCAGTCGTCAAAGCCCATCAGGGGAAACATGTGCAACTGGCTGGCGGTTACTCTTTTGCTGTAACCAATTTCACTGAAAACGACCGAAATTTCGGCCCGGCCATGCAACTGCATGTGAATACGCCCGATGGTCAGCATGGAGCACCATTTGTTGTCTGGCAGAATCACCCCCAGTTTGATGTTAAACGGGGTGGAATTTTCAGCTTTGAGCTGCTTGGTCATGAGCAGACATATTATACCGGCCTTCAAGTCGCCAAAGACCCTGGCGTCAACATTGTCTGGGCAGGTTGTTTCCTGATAATGTTTGGCTCCCTCACCGCTTTTTTCTTCTCCCACAAACGCATCTGGATCAGTCTGGAAGACGATGGCAAAAAAACCAAAGTTCTCATTGCCGGAAATGCCCACCGCAATCAGCCTGGCTTTTCTCTGGCCTTCGACGATTTAGAGCAACAGATAGAGGCAACCGTCAAAACCGAATCCCCAAAGAAGGAGGGATAACCCATGGATAGCGGACAATTTTTCAATCTGACCACCATCGCCTATTTTGCAGCAATGGTTCTGTTTTTTGCTTATATTGCGACTAAAAACAAGACGGTCGCGCTGATAGCAACGTTAACCTCTTTCGCCGGTTTTCTGATTCAAACAATTGCACTGGGATTACGCTGGTACGAGTCATACCAGATCCTCGGTACCGATGGTCGTGCCCCCCTGACCAACCTGTACGAATCGGTGGTCTTTTTTGCCTGGTCAATCCTGCTGATTTATCTATTGATGGACTTGAAATACAAACAACGCACCATTGGTGCCTTTGTTCTCCCCATTGCCCTGTTCAGCATGCTCTGGGCACAGATGAGCTTACATTCTGCTATCGATCCACTGGTCCCTGCCTTACAGAGTAACTGGTTGACCTACCATGTCATCACCTGCTTCCTTGGTTATGCCGGATTTGCCGTCGCTTTCGGGGTCTCCGTCATGTACCTGCTTAAAATCGGCAAGGAAGAAAAACATCAGGGAAAAGAGCCGCTGGGTGGAATCTTTGGGATGTTCCCACCCTGCAAGGTTCTTGACGACATGAACTACAAAGCCATCATGATCGGTTTTCCGCTATTGACGCTGGGAATTGTCACTGGTGCCGCATGGGCTTACTACGCCTGGGGAACTTACTGGAGTTGGGACCCGAAAGAGACCTGGAGCCTGATTGTCTGGTTCCTTTATGCTGCGTTCCTTCATGCCCGCTTCACCCGTGGCTGGGTTGGTCGTCGTGCTGCCTGGCTGTCGGTCATTGGCTTCGCTGCTACCCTGTTCTGTTATCTGGGAGTTAACCTGGTTCTTTCTGGATTACACTCCTACGGAAGTGGCTAAACCCTGGCAGATCATGGAGTTAAAACGGGGTGCTCATATTTATGCAGCACCCCGTTTTCATTATGGATCGCAACCGATTCCGAGCGCTCCAGGATCAACCCAATCAAGCATCAAAACTTCACCTGGCAGAAAAATGAAAATTCTCCACATTCTCAGTCAAATCCCCGAAGCGACAGGAAGTGGTATTTACCTGCAGTCAGCATTACAACATGCCGCCAACCGGGGATTTCAAAACTATCTTCTAGCTGGAATTCCTGCCGATTTTCCAAACCACAAAACGCTGCAAAAACTCGCTTGTTGCGATTACAATGCCGTCTATTTTGAACAGGAGCTCCCCTTTCCGGTTGTCGGGATGAGTGATGTCATGCCTTATCCAAGTACCCGTTTTTGTGACCTTTCACACTCTGAACTGTCACTATATGCCGATTGCTTCGAACAGAAATTGGTCGAAGCTGTTGAATCCTGGCAGCCAGATCTGATCCATTCCCACCATCTCTGGCTTTTGACTTCATTGACCCGACAAAAATTCCCCGGAATCCCCTTGGTGACCAGCTGCCATGGGTCCGATCTGCGCCAGTTTCATAATTGTCCCCACCTGCAACCGACAGTATTGGCAGGCTGCCGTGAAATCGATGCCATCTGCGCCCTAAGCCAGGTGCAAAAAGGTGAAATTCAACAACTGTATGGCATTGAGGCACATAAAATTCATGTGATCGGCGCAGGTTACAACCATGAACGCTTTTATTTTTCAGAACAAAAAACTGAGCACAAGACAGTCAACATACTCTACGCAGGAAAACTGAGCCGCGCTAAAGGGGTGCCTTGGTTGCTTCACGCATTGAAAAACTTACCCGCTGATCAATTCATCTTTCACTTGGTCGGAGATAGTGATGGTATCGAGAAACTGGAGATTCTTAAAATTGTGGAAGAATTCGACGGCAGGATTCAAGTCCACGGGAATCTCGATCAGGAGCATCTCGCTCATTTGATGCGTCAAGCCGATCTGTTTATCCTCCCATCGTTTTATGAAGGACTCCCATTGGTTCTTCTGGAAGCCCTGGGTTGCGGTTGCCGGATTATCACAACGGCGCTCCCCGGAGTCGTAGAGATTTTCTCTGGACTCAGTTCTGGTTGGGTTGAGCTGGTTGAACTGCCGAAAATGACCACAATCGATATGCCGCTATCATCTGAAAATGAAAAATTCATCGGGGATCTGACATCCGCACTGCAGGTACAACTGGATCACATTCAGAAACAGCCGCCGGTTAATGCGCTTCCAGCCGAGATTCTATCTTTATTGGGCAAGTATACGTGGGAAGGTATTTTCCTGAAAATCGAACAACTCTACAATCGTCTGTCAGTGAAATGAAACGGCAATAGCTGCCATATCGTCATGTTTTTTGAAACGCGGATAACGGCGACAGTCTGGATCTCTGGTTTCCAGACTCCGGATTTCAGTTTTAACCTGGCTTAATCCCCCTTGCAGAAAATGATCCGTCACCCAACGAAAATCGGGCTGGTCCTGCGGCTTTTCCCCCGGAGGAAACATCCCATCGGTGAAAACCAGAAGATGGCTCATCCCTTTGAGAGGTTCGGACCCCGTTTGTAAAAAATCAAGTGCACCCGGCTCTCCATTGAGGACACCATAGTTCTGATTCATCTGCCTGCGAATATTTTCCACCTGAGGCCTAAGGCTGGCATGGGGGGCAGGATCGCCTTGTTGATACAGTTTTTTCAATTGCTGCAAAGTCTGTTTGTCATGATTATGGTAAGGAGTCAGAAGTTTAAAGTCCCCGTCGGCGTAGATCGCCAGGACTTGACTATCACCGCTTTGTATCCAGGAAACAGAATCCTCAGAGAGTTGAAACGCCGCAACACTCGTACTCCAGCAGTGCAATTTATCTTCAGTTTCGACCCCCATTGCAGTCATAGTGCTATGTAGCATCTTGTTTGCTCGTTTGCTCAGATCAAAGAGCGAAGCATCGTTGCTGGAGAAAAGAGAACTTACAAGATGGGATGCCCACCAGGCACCGGTTTTGCCATGGTATAAATCAGGAACCAAGCTTGACGCACCATCACATACGCCGAACATATTTTCGGCACAAACCAGCTTGTCTTCATTGAGCCAGCTTGAACCCTGATCAAGAATGCGTTCAATATTTTTTATCTGTCCACCCATAACACCATCTTTTTTGACATGATCGAAAATCACTCGACCCGATACTACATTGGTTTTGCCGATTTGTTAAATTGATATTTTAAATATACTCGCCCTTAATCAGTGTTTTCTTCGATGTTATCACCAGACAATTTTCACAACTGCGGTGCATAAGAAATCATTCGTAGAGATGCGAAGAACTTGGCGAGAATCGGTCTGAATCAAGGGTTTGTTTTGATGACATTTACAAGGCTATGTTGCGGATCGGACCAGCTCCGCCAGGGCATCGAGAAAATCTTTGTGATCATTCAAGGACGGGGCACGGCAAAAGTTGACCAGACCCAGATTGGTTGCCAGATTGCGGTACTCGATATCAATTTCTTCGAGCGTTTCGATATGATCCGACACAAAAGAGATCGGCACCATCAGCACAGCACGATGGCCGGCCTCAGCGAGTTCGTGAAGAGCCTCTTCCGTTCCCGGTTCCATCCATTTCACCGGTCCGCTGCGGCTTTGGTAGGCAATCGACCAATCGTAATGACCAACCCGTTGCATAACCCCCTGGACAGTTGCTTCCACATGCTGCCGATAAGGATCACCCCGATCGATGAATTTCTGCGGTAAAGCATGGGCGGAGAACAAAATCTGCACTTCATCGCGCATCAAATCGTGAAAACTATCGAGACCTTCATTGATTCGGAGAGCCAGAGAATCGAGATAATCGGGCCAGTCGTACCAATCTGCTATCAACTGATATTCAAGTTCCGGATAGACTTTTGCCGTTGCAGACTTGAAATCGTTGATACTGCTGCCGGTGGTTGCGCCGGTATAATGTGGATACATGGAGAGCACGATTGCTGTTTCAATCCCCTCCGCCTTGATTTCGGCCAGCACATCTTCAGCACGGGGGTTCCAATAGCGCATGATCACATACGGCTTGAATCTATGACCTAAACGCTGTACTGTTCCTGCCGCCTGCTTCCGGGTCCATTCCAGCAAGGGAGATTTGCCTCCGATGGTACGGTAATTTTCCACCACCTTTTTTGCCCTGAAATGGGAAATCAGCTTGGCAAACGGCCTTTGCAGCAAAGTGCCAGCCGGCAGCTGGATAAGCTCGCGATCGGAAAAAAGGTTATAGAGAAAAGGCTCAACAGCATCCAGAGAATCTGGCCCCCCCATATTGAGCAGAATCAGTGCAATTGGTCTGGAATCGGGCATAGCAAGGTTCAACCTTAACCGCAGGGGCGATTCACGAAGCGCCCCTGCATCATTACTTCTGACTTAATCGGTGCACACACTCAACCATGTGGATTGCATTTTCTGGTGGAATTGTCGGCAGAATTCCGTGTCCCAGGTTAAAAATAAATCCTGGCCGGTCGTCATTTTCGTCAAGAATCCGCTGCACCTCTTTTTCGATATAGTCTTTTGGAGCATAAAGTACGGTCGGATCAAGGTTTCCCTGAACGGCGACATCCTCACCCAGAATATCTCTGGCCTTCCCTAAATTGACATGCCAGTCCAGTCCCAGCACATCTGCACCCACTTGTTTGACCAACTCAAGCATACCACCGCCACCTTTAACAAAATAGATGACCGGAATTCCATCACGCTTCAACCCGTCGATCAGCTGTTTGACATAAGGGAGGATGTAACGCTCATAGTCATGCGGTGCCAGAACGCCACCCCACGTATCAAAGATTTGAATCGTCTGGGCCCCGGCTTCGATCTGCATGTTCAGATAGCGCCGATCCATTTCGGTCACTTTCTGCATCAGTTCATCATAAAGGGGAAAATCGGAATACATCATCTTCTTCAGGCTGGCGAAGTCTTTACTTCCCTTCCCTTCGACCATATAGCAGGCCAGAGTGAAGGGAGCTCCACCAAAACCAATCAGAGGGACGCGCCCCTCAAATGCCACGCGCAAGCGTTTGATGATAGCGGGGACATAGGGAACGGCCTCTGCCATATTTTCTGGAACCACCAGGGCATCAACGTCGGCTGCGGTACGGACCGGGTTCGCAAACTCCGGACCAGGGACAAAGTCGAGACTCATTCCCATCGGTTCTATGGGGGTCAGAATATCGGAAAACAGAATTGCCGCATCGGCATCAAGGATATCGATTGGCTGAATAGTGACTTCTGCGGCACGAGCCGGATCTTTACACAAGTCGAGAAACGTTCCGCCACCCTGAGCACGAACTTCCTTGTACTGTTTCAGATAACGACCCGCCTGACGCATCAGCCAGACAGGGACACGATCAACAGGTTGCCCCCAGCAGGCTTTGATAAAATTATATTCGGTGCTCATAAAATAAATCTCCTGTAAAAAACATCAACCATTCAAAACAATGCGAATTATTTTTCTGCGTTCTCTGCCGCCTCTTGTTCCAGCCGTTTTCTGGTTTTTATCGGGATATAGTTACAAAATGGCTCTTCGGCCATATAATCACCATAAACAGCATCTGCACGGGCACGGCAGCCACCACAGACATTAATGTACTCGCACTCTCCGCACCTCCCCTTGTAAGCTTTAAAATCGCGCAAGTCATTGAAGACCTTAGAGTTAAACCAAAGATCGCGAAAGGATGTCTCTTTCACGTTGCCGACATTACTGAGAAAATAGGAACAAGGCTTCAGGTTGCCCTCACAATCAATCATACAGATGCTCTGTGCGGCAATACACCCTTTACCACCACCCGTAGAAAATGTGAGGCTGCGCCGTTGGAATGATTCACCATTGGCCTTGGCCAGCTGCGGCACGATGCGATAGTAATGAGGTGCGCAAGTCGGACGCATCAGAATCTCATCTTCTTGCTTCTCCTGCTGATAGTGCCAAGTCAGAATTTCTTCGTAATCCTCTTTACTGACCAGCTCATCCATAATCTCTTCACCACGCCCCGTAGGCACGATCATGAACATATACCAGGCCGTTGCTCCGAGCTCTTTAGCCACCTTGAAACAGTTGCCAATATCGTGTTGGTTGCGTTTGGTAAAGGATGAGTTGATGATAAATTTAACCCCGTTCCGCCGCATCGTTTCGGCCGCACGGATGGTCCCTGCATAGGCCCCCTCGCAGTTGCGAAAGTTATCGTGAATCTCAGCTGTTGAACCATCCAGAGAGAGAGAAACCATCTTGATCCCGGTCTCTTTCATCTTCTGGCAGACCTCATCGGTGACGAAGGTCCCGTTGGTGGCTATACACATACGCAACCCTTTGTCGGTTCCGTACTGAGCAATCTCAAACAGGTCCGGACGCATCAGCGGTTCTCCTCCGGAGAGGACAAATACCGGCTTGGAAACCTCGCAGATATCGTCAATCAGCTTAAACGCTTCCGCTGTTGAAAAATCACCTTCCGAAGCTTCCATGTCGGAAGAGCAGCGACAGTGGATACAGCTGAGATTACATCTCTGGGTAGCTTCCCAGGCGATCCACTTGGGGATAAATTCTTCTTGTTTGGAACTCATATTAACTCCTGAAAACTAAATTCTATTTGTCTCAGAGTACTACAGATATTTCACCAGATTCAAGAATTCTCGACTAAAATACTGGTTTTTATTGGATTTCTATTCTTCAGATTATTGCTATCTGTTATCCAAAGCCAACCAGACCAGCTCGTCCTGCAGTTACACCTCTTTCTCCCAAAGGGTTTGGAGCAATCAGAATACCCCCTTCGAGTGCAGTAGGGATTCTGATTGTTTTTAACAATTGACCCGCAAGGTCACGATTATAATTTTTGATTGTCATCTGCTCCCCTGTTTTCAGGGGCAAAGTCGGGACGATAAATAAAGTTCCCCGTTCTTTAAGTTTATCTTGATTGGCCAGGAAATGAAGTTGCTGCAGGGTGCTATCTAAATCTGATGCTTGCATCTGCGACGCTAACAGAAAAGCATACTGGTCATAAGCAGGTCGTTCCTCACCAGATTCAAGGATTGGTTGCCAGGGAATTTCAGTTGGCGGCTGTTCGCGCAGTTTTTCCTCCTGCATTCTGGCCAGCAGTTCCTGTAATTTTTCCATCTTCTTCTGCAGTAACTGAACTCGCTCTTCCTTTTCTCCTGCCACTACCGGGAAAATATAGATCTGCTGTAAACAACCTACAAAAAGGATGCAGCAAACAAACCGCAGACCGATGTTTAACATGACCGACTCCTTAAGAATTACCTTCTAAAACCTGGATGATTATACAGAAAAACTTATCATTTGGGGACCTAAATAACTGATTTCATATTACGAAATGATTAAAAGGGTGGACAACGAACAAGAAAGGTCGGTTCTGGGATAAAATATAGAAAAATCAATATAATAAAGTATATAACATTTTATATGTTATTTTGTGCGACATATTATTTGACTAGAAAAGAAAAATGGGTTATCGTTAATAATATATCTCTATTACAGCTCGACTGAATAACTATTTTACATTTCAAAGGGGAAATCTGATGGGCATTCGAATGAGATCAATCCTGGTTATGGGGATTCTCGGCTTACTTGCTATCGCTGTTATCGGCATCACCAGCTATAAACTCAGTGTCAGAAATGCCCTGGATGAAGCTAAAATAAAAAGTAATATTATTTTGAACTATGCAATGGCTACCAAAAGATACATGAAAGAAGTGCAGAGACCTCTGGTCAAAGAATTGATCGAAAGTGACCGTTTTTATCCAGAATTAATGTCCGGATTTGTAACAGCACGAGGAACCTTCGAATTATTCAAGAAATCCTCCCCTGACTATACCTTTAAACAGGCTACTCTCGACCCTCTCAACCCCTCAAATCGAGCAGATCAGGATGAAATAGAATTTATCAAAAAGTTTGACCAAGATCCGTCACTGAAGTCCGCAGAAGGAAGAATCATCAAAAATGGAACGGATGTTTTCTATTTTGCACAACCGATCAAAGTCGGCAGCGCCGGGTGTTTGACTTGCCACGGAGATCCCTATGACGCTCCCAAAGATCAGGTTGAGATTTACGGCACAGATACCGGCTACAACTGGAAATTGAATGATACCGTTGCCGCTTTTGTGGTTTATATTCCAACCGAAGCTGCCATCGCGGCAGCAAAGAAACTCTCTTTTACCCTAGTTATGATTGGTGCGGGTGGGATCCTTGTGATTCTTCTTATCCTCTGGTTCTTCCTTGATCGCAGCGTTGTCCTCCCCATCGTTCAACTGGCACAAAAAACAGAAAATTTCAGCCTCGGAGAAAACCTTGATGACCCGATTGTCAATCAATCGAATGATGAAATTGGAACGCTGGCACAAGCTATTGAACGATTACGAATCAGTCTGGTTAAACTGTTGCAATAAGAGAATCCTATGATCAAAGCCCTGCGATTGATAGCTACCCTCTGCATCTTAATACTCACTGCCACTTCAGTACTGTCAGCCGGGCAGGAGTGCAGTGCCATCAAAGATCAGATCAAAAAAGAACGTAACCTGCTGAAGAAAAGAAATCTGCTTAATCACGCACTGAAACTTTGCCCTCAGGATGCAGAGATTCATTACGCTTATGCCTACGCTGCCGAAAGGCTCCGGAAGTATGATAAGGCTCAGAGCAATTATCTAAAGGCAACAGAACTTGACAACAGTTATGCCAAAGCCTATTTCGGCCTCGGTGATATCTACATGGTTTTGGGAAATGCCAGATCTGCTATCGATGCCTATGAGAGAGGTCTGACACTGGCTCCACAGAACAAACGGGCACGATCGTCCCTTGATCTGGCACGGATTAAACACAAGTCAGAGCTGGGAGAGCAGATAACCTCTGCGGAGTTTATTCAGGTCATGCAGGAAAGCAAGGCGGAGGAAACCACGCAAGGGGCAGTTGATGGCCCTCTGTTACGGATGCAGATCCATTTCTACAGTGCATCGTCACAGCTATCTGAAGAAGCGATGGGTCAACTTGTCGATGTTGGTAAAGCACTTGAAAATCCGGCTTTGGAAGGTAAAAAGTTTGAAATATCAGGCCATACAGACGATACCGGGGCTTCAGAGTCAAACTTGATTCTGTCAAAACATCGTGCGGAACAAGTGAGACAGTACCTGATCGACACCTTTACAATTCAACCTGAAGCTTTGGTCGTTGCATATTATGGAGATACTCGCCCAGCCGCACCAAACACATCAACCGAAAGCCGCGCTCTGAACCGTCGGGTTGAGTTCAAACGGCTGACACAATAAGTTCCGGTAACGAAGGAGTTTACATGTCAACCCTGAAGGAATTCAAACGTGAGACAGACAATCTGACCGGCATCCAGAAGCTGGTTGTTGTCGCCCGAGATGGTACAGTTCTGCTCCATAGTGGTGATCAGAGTAATCATCTGGGCAACTATGTTGCCTATGTTGCGGTTACAGCTGAGCAACTGAAACCATACCTGGGCTTAACCGGCCCTTATCATTTAATTATGGAACAGACCTCTGGAAATCGAATACTGACTTTGCTTAGCGAGAAGATCATTGTTGGGGTTGATCTGGATACCCATGTTTCACCCGCCACAATCCTGGAACAGCTCACCCCCCTTATTGATCAAATTGCAATTTAAAGAGGTAAATATGCAGAAAATTCTGGAGGAAATAAAAGCAATACCGGGAGTTCTGGGATCCTCTGTTTATACAAGCAAGCATGGGATTCTTGCCGACAACCTGCCGGAGATATTTAAAGCCGAAGCTCAGCAACGGATCGGCAACATTCTGCACCGGATTTTTAAACTGAACGAAACTGTCAAGCTGGATGTCAACTCCTTTGAAATTCAGTATGAGGAAGCGCTATTACTGGTTAAAAGACTCTGTAATACATCAACACTGATTATCATCTGTGAGCCAGATGCAAAGGTTCACCTGATCAACATGTCTGTCAGTATGTTAGCAACAGACCTTCTTGATTTTATTGATGGTTGTGAACAGGTGCCAGAGACACAGACAAAAACTCCAACACCATCACAACCTGCGGATCTGGAATCTGTTCTCAACGGACCATTATCGGAGAAATTGACCCTGATGAAACGAGCCCTGGCAAAATGTATCGGCCCAGTTGCAGGTAAAGCCTTGAACAATTCTGTGGAAAAATGGCTGGAGCAGGGAGAACCGTCTCAAACGCGGCTTAGAGATCTTGCTGAGATTATG
The DNA here is from genome assembly GCA_002049545.1 of Deltaproteobacteria bacterium tcs-42. GTDB lineage: Bacteria > Desulfobacterota > Desulfuromonadia > Desulfuromonadales > Geopsychrobacteraceae > Desulfuromusa. The sequence goes on from LLYT01000033.1 coordinate 17,577, forward strand.
AAATTAGAAGTTGATGACCAACCCTCTCAAATGACATTTCTTAATGACATCAAGGATATCATCTGATTAATTCACTGAGAAACCGTATATAACACAGCCAGCTAGAAATTCTTAACTGGCTGTTGCCTTTTAATGCTTATCGTTCCAGAAAACGACACAGGGCAGCTTCGGCGTTCGTCATTCGCTCCTGACCGAGACCTTCTACCTCTTTATAGGGTCGTTTTAGTCGGATAATTTCATCACGGTGACGCAGAAAAAGTCGTTGACAATCGTTTGGATTTTCACGTAGTAGATCAGGTTCCCAGGGCAAATCCGGTTTACAGAGCAGGTAAACGTGGGACGATTCCTGTTCGATTCCAGCACTGACTTCCGCAGGGCAGCATCCAAATACCTCTTCCGCCCAGATTTTGTAATTGATGAGATCGGTATCAAAAATTCCGTATGGTGTAGATATAGGGACTCTCTCCTGCTGATAGTTCAGGTGCAGGTGACTCATTTTTTTCAACTTCTCAAGATCATATCCGGGGCCATTTTCTTCAAGGTAATAACGGGCATACTCCAATGCATAGGGTAGCCTAAAAACTTCTCCTAAATGTTGAGTGAGGCTGCTTTTCCCTGATGATTCTGCACCGGTAATGACAATCCGCATCTTATTGCTCCATCAGTCCACGGTTTTTTTTAAGACCGTGTGGATCTATGCCACTTCACCCAACCGTAGATCCCCAAGACAAGAAAGATAGCGTATTGAACGGAATATATGGGAGCTTCTTTTACCCAATAAATATGTATTCCTAGCAGGTTCACAACCAGCCAGATAACCCAGTTCTCCATCCGCTTATGTGCCTGGAGAAATTGCGCGAAAAAATTTAACACGGTGGTTGCGGAGTCTCGCCACAACAGAGCGGGTTCAGGAACCCAACTCACCTGCGCTGCAAGCGTGGAAACACCAAACGCCCAACCGACAATGCAGAGAAAGGCTGCAATAACGACAAAGAGCTGCTTCTTAAAAGGCAACCAGATGGGGACAAAGGGATCTTCTTGCCTGATTCCTCCGCCACGTGCCCAGACTATCCAGCAATAAAGTTGAATCGGAATGTAAGTCAGGTAGAGAATGCCATCAGAAACCAGTTGCCACTGAGTAAAAGCCAGCCACGCTGAAATGGTTGCCCAGAGTATGCCCAATGGCCAACCTAAAATATTTTGTCGGGCAATCAGCACAACACCGAGAACAGCGCTTAAGGTAGCAATAATTTCCAACGGTGTCGTTCCAAACAATTGAAGCCACGGGATAGCGTCTAAAGAAAGGTTGCTCATGTTTTTAATCCTTGTGGATTCTGAGGCTCAATATTGACTTTCCAGAGCTTATCATATCCAGAATACTGCAAAGCCTCAATCTGGAAATAGGTTGAGGCTTTCTCACGATTTGTCATCCTGTTTCACCGGTGAAAATATCAAGGGACTATCACCGCACCCGACTTAACCGGTACCCAGTCGCTCAACTTTTTACTCCGTTTAAGGGCTCTCTCGAACAGATGCCAGCTCTTGAGGCGCGAGGAAACAGTCCACTGCAGATGACGTTTGAAGATCAGTTGAAAATTCTGACTTACTATCACCTCGAAGAACATTCTTCTGGGCGTCATCTTCTCCAGGTTCTGGCCCAGGAAAATTTCGCCGCAACCCATTGCACCGCCCAATGGTATCCAGAAAAGCGCGTTCTTTGAGGCGATCAATACCCGCGGTCTGGAACAGATGGTTCATGTTTACGAAGACCTGCAGAAACAGGTCACGCAAATGGTTAGGGTGTTAAACATGGGTTAACCGGACACTACTGGGCTTTTCTATAATTAAAAATTTCCGTCGGGACATGGCTGGGGCAAGGGGAACCATCCAGAACGCGGTTAACTGAATTTGTGGAAATCATGTTTCGGGAAATTGCTAACGAAGCAGCATGAAGCGGTTTTAGTAGCGATTCCAAAGAGGGGCTCTGCCCCCGGTTGTCTGCAGGATGAACCGCAGAGTGGCAACTGAGACACGCGGGATTACCAGGGTGAACCAGTCGGGTTGAACTGTCAGTGAGTCTGCCTTGCCGCCAATGCTTCGTTGAAAAATGGAGGTAATTCTTTGGGGGGTTCTGTATCGACTTCGAGCATTTCAATAACAAAGGTCAGCGCTTTGCCGGCCAATGGATGATTGGAATCAAGAGTGACCGTCTCGTCAGTGACTTTATCGATCATAAGCAGCAAGATACGGCCATCATCCTGAGTCACTTCCAGTTGCCCCCCTTCGGTCAGTTCGAGATTTTCTGGTAACTCTGTGCGGTTAATTTCCTCGATCAGGGCAGGATTGGATTCTCCGTATGCCTGTTCCGGTTCGATGATAACAGTTTTTGTCTCTCCTGGTGACATGTTAATGACTGCCATCTCAAAACCTTTGATCACCTCTTCCCTGCCGATGATGAATGACATGGGACTGTCATCAGGAGACGCATCAAAAATTGTTCCATCAGCCAGTTTGCCAGTGTATTTGACCGTCACGGTGTTGTTATGAGCTGCGCGAATCATGGTGACCTCTTTTTAATATTGTTGTTATTTTTACAGGGAAACACAGTCAAAACGGTGAATCCCGTAAGCGCACTATGCATAACAAGACCGGCTTCATGGGTCAATTGTTTTCAACCAGCAGAAGAGTTCAATCTCATACGGCCGAGAAGGCTGTCGGTCTCATCGTGAATCGGCTGCAAAATCGTTTGATCGACCCGAAATTACGACTTATTACGCGTCTTAAAAAAAGCTCTCAACCTGTTGCCTGCTCCTTCTGGGGGAACAATTCGTCAAACACCTCTTTGACCGTTGAGATATGATCTGCTTTCCAGGCGTTCGTGCCACAGAAAATCAGCCCGGTCCCAGTGTCCCCTTTTTGGGCACGATCCAATGCGTGGACAATACAGAAACGCTCACGCGATGATTGATACGCACATTTTTTCAGACATGCTGATGGGCAATAGATGTCAAGATCGACATCGCGTTGACGAACCTGTCCAATATTTTTTCGGATGGCGCGACCCGGCAATCCTGCCGGGCTCATAATCAGACCAATATCTTCCTGCGAACAATCGAGATATGCCTGCTTGAACTCATCACTGGCATCACACTCTTCGGTAACAACAAAGCGGGTTCCCATCTGGACACCATCTGCACCCTGCTCCAGAGCATATTGCAGATCATCCCGATCCCAGACACCACCCGCAGCAATCACCGGAATGTTCAGGTTCCACTTCACCTCAAGGTAATCTTTAACACCGCGCACCGTGGCATATTGATCATAGTCGCCCGAGCCGATCTGCTCCATTTTTTCACCCAGATGTCCACCTGCCGTATCGGGATCCTCAACGACAATGGCATCGGGAAAACGGTGATAGCTTTTTTGCCATTTACGCACAATCAGTTCAGCCGCTTTCACCGAAGAAACAATCGGCACCAGGGCAACATCGGGGAAATCTGCCGTCAATCCAGGAAGATTCATCGGCAGCCCAGCACCACTGATAATCAGTTTAGCTCCACCTTCACAAGAGGTGCGTACCACCTCGTCATAGTTCCTTACTGCAACCATACAATTGACACCAATGACTCCATCAGGTGCAATCTCATAGGCCTTACGCAATTCATCCAACAATGCCTGACGATCTGCAGCAAAAAAATTGCCGCCATTGTAGCTATCGCTGTTCAATGCCAGCCCGGCAGCGGCAATGATACCAATACCACCATTCAATGCAACGTGCCCTGCTAAACGGAATCCAGAGATACGCACCCCCATTCCGCCCTGAATCACAGGAAATGGAACACTGTGCCGACCGATGGTTAATCCTGAAACCATAATAAACTCCTGTCTGCGGGACCATGATCCATACTCGATAGCCCCTGATTTAATCCGTGGATATTATCAGTCCAGACAGTCAAGAAATGTAATACTTGTGTAAAAACTGCCTTGTAACGCCCTGATTTCAATGGTAATAGATGGTACATGAAATTGTTTCGACGCCTTTTCCATCCGCTTATCACCTTTATTGGCATTCAGGTTATCTGGATTCTGTTACTGCTCTCCTGGATCTACTGGTTTCTTGGCCGCCACCAGCGGTTGAAACAGCTGGCGAATAAATATCAGGTAGAATGGCTACCCGAAACAAGCGACTGGCTGATTCTGACCGAGGGGATTCTTCTGCTGGTCGCAATTCTTATCGGTGTCTACGTTATCTTCCTCTACTGGCGGCGACAGGCCTCCTTGAACCGGGCACAGAGTCGCTTTATCAATCAGGTCACCCATGAATTAAAATCTCCGTTGGCGTCAATTCAACTCCATCTCGAAACAATTCAGCTGCGTCAGCCAGATGCGGATCAATTGCAGCAATTTATTGAACGAATGCAGGGAGACAGTGAACGTCTCCACGGCTTGATTAATAACTTGTTGACTGCGAGCAAAATTGAACACAAAGGAGCCAAACTCAATTTACAGCAGGGCAACCTTTCGCAAATGGTTGAAACCTACCTGCAACGAGAAAAAGAAAAATTTCCAGAAAGGGGCACCTTGAGTTGGAAAATCGATCCCGGATTGACCGCCAATTTTGAAACAGATGCCCTTGAAACCGTCATGCGAAACTTATTGGAAAATGCCATCCTCTACGCCGACAACCCTCCAGTCGTCACGATCAACCTGACCCAAGAAAGTGGAATGGCGCACCTGCATTTTACCGACCAGGGACACGGCATCCCGAGTCGATTTCAAAAAAAGGTATTCCGGATTTTTTACCGCATCCGCCATACCGGCAGAACAATCCGTGGCAGTGGCCTGGGGCTGTTCATTGTTCGAAATGTTATTCGCCTGCATGGTGGCAAAGTCTGGATTGAGAGTCTGGGGAGCGGCCAGGGGACGACATTCCACCTGACGATTCCCCTGACAGACAAGGTATCTGATGAACCATAAAATTGCCCTGTTACTGGTCGAAGATGAACCCCATATTGCCCAGGCTCTGGTTTTTAATCTGGAGGAGGAAGGCTACCAGGTCACCCATGTTGAAAGTGGCGAGCAAGCGTTAGAGAAGCTTTCAAACACTCCATACTCACTCATCATTCTCGATTTGGCACTGCCGGGAATTGACGGGCTTGAAGTCTGTGACCATTTGCGAAAACAAGGAAATCAGATCCCGATATTGATGCTGACCGCCCGAGGGACAGCGCAAGATCGGATCACCGGCCTCACCACAGGGGCCGACGATTATCTGGCTAAACCATTTAATCTGAAAGAATTTCTGTTACGGGTTGCAGGCCTTCTCCGCCGCGCCAACTGGCAACCAATCCATTCTGATAATATACTTTATACCTTTGGCAGCAATCAGATTAACCTCGAAACAGACCAGGCAACAACAGCCAATGGAACCTTTCAGCTGACTGAACTTGAAATGAAAATGTTGCGGTTTTTTTTCGATCAGGAAGGGATAGTATTATCCCGGGGAAAATTACTCAAACAGGTCTGGGGCATGTCGCCTGAAACAGAGACACGCACCCTGGATAACTTCATCGTTCGGTTACGTAAATATTTTGAAACAAACCCGGCAAAACCCCGCCATTTCCGCACAGTTCGTGGACGGGGATATCGTTTTGTCCAGAACCCGGAATAAATGGACGATACCAACTGAAGCGAAAATTTGTGGCTTCGAGGGCAGATTTCTGCTCATTTGCAGCCAGGCATGGATAGCCCGACAGACTCCTAACGGATCACTGGCTTTGTCAAGGTTCCACCAATCCGCAAAAGATAGCTCCCATCGGCCGTGGGCCGCACACCAGTTAAATCAAGGAGATCTCGTAAGCCGTCGGGGGTTGTAGAGGTCGGATGCAAGCGGACATTCAGATTCAACCGTGTCTGCCCGGAACTTTTTCCTATCAGGATATTTCCTCCGCCGCTCAACTCCAACCCTCCACCGGTGAGAATCACTTTTTCAAGACTCAAGCGCCGTTTATCTAACTGAGCTTCGAAGTGAAGTTCTCCAACAGCAAAATTGGCAGGCAGTCCGATCCGCTCCAGCCCTAAAACGTGTGCATCTTTCAGAAACAAAGAAAATTCACCCCGTCCGCTCATCTGTTGTGAAATATTTTCACCATCGAGCTGGCCGGTCAATTGCCCATCAACACGATATGGCAGGTCCGATTGCTGCAATGCCGCCACAGCAATATCGTTTATTTCCATGCGAGCCAGTCCGTTTCGCCCGACATCAGCATCAATCCTGCCACCGGCTAAAGAAGCAATCAGGTTGACCTTTTGACGACTGGAAAAAAGGTGACTCCAGACCGGGGAAACCCTCACGTCGGTCAGCTCAAAATCGTTCAATCCTCCTAGATCCGGATAAATGGATAGATCCAATCCCAGCCCCGGTGGAAAAATCATGGATCCATTTCGCCCCTGCATATCGAGACCGGTTTGCCGGGTCACTTCTTCTACCAGGCGACGTTGCAATGCATCTGCCGGGAAAAAAGTCCAGAGAGAGATAAGCGCGCTGCTGACAAACAGAATCAGACAAAGCAGAAACAACCTGCGATTGCCAACCAGCCTTGGCCAGCTGAAGACTGAAAGGTGGGTGCGATTCATAGGCTCTCCAAAGACATCAGAACCATATTGACATCAAGAAGTGAGCGATCTTCAAAGCGGGGCGTTACCCGCATCGATTTCACCTGGACACCACCACTTCGATATTCAACCGCGTGCAGCAATTTAACCAATTGCAACAGAGTGATTTTGTCCAGACGGATTTCAACCAGTTGCTGCCGGAATGTCCCCTGAGTAGTCGCTGGTTGCGGCCGCATGGAGAGGAGTTGCTCACGAACACCAGTTTTTTCTGCAAGACTCTCAACCTGGGAAAAAAGCGGCCGATCCCCTTTATTTTGCGTTCCAACGTCAGCAAGTTGGAGGCGGAGTTGGGTTATCTGATCTGCCATTTGTTCGACTTTGCCAAGATTCTGTCGATGAGCAGAAATTTTGCGGTCAAGTGTGTTCATCACGTCAAAGTAAGGCTGAAGTAAAGCGAACCAGACAAACAACAATAACAGGACAACTGAACCGGAGATAACGACGGTTTTTTCTCTGGGGTTAAGATGTTTAATCATTGCTCTTCCCCCCTTTAAATTTCAGTTGCAGTTCAAAATCGACCTGACTGTTATCGGCCGCTAACTTGGCGCCGACAATTTCAACGTGGCTGAACAGATAATTTTTTCTCAATTTTTCGGTGATATGGTCAACCGATTCAAATGAATCGGCATTTCCAGAGAGGCGCACTTCATCGCTATCATAGTTAAACCCCTGCAAATCAACGCGAATATCACGATCAATATCACTGGACAAGCTTTGCAACACGGTGACCGCACCATGGCCACCAAGACCAAATAGCTGAACCTGTTTCTGCAGATCTTTCAGTTGACTCTCCATTTGCAACGGAACATCAACAATCGTTGTACTGGCAGGCATAACCTTTCGGAAAACCTTGACCATCTGTTGTTTCAAGCGGTTTTCTTCATCGGTTTTCTGCAAATAACCAAGATGCATGGTTAATGCTCCGCCAACAATGACCAAAAACAACAGCAAGGCAACAGCAACAATTTTCGTCCGAAAAACCTCTAACTGCCCACGGGCAGAAAACTCCCCTTGGCGGAAATTCAACTGCCCGGTTTTTTTGGCCTCGCGCATTTCAGTGAGAGCCAACAAGGCGGCGGGAGCCATTTCACAGCTCACCTCTCCACCAAAAACATCTTCAGCTGGTGTTAAAATTGTCCGATTGGTTTGATAAAGAATGACCAGCAGCTCTTCAGTGACTCCCGCACCGATAATCCAGAGGGGTAAATCTTCATAACCGATCGTATTTTCCAACTGACTGACTTGATTGGCAATAAAGTCAAAAACCTCTTCTTCACTTAACTCACTGGTCCCCGGTAATAATCGATAGTCCCGAACCATGCCGTCATAAACGAGAGCCACCACAACTTCGAGACGGCGACAATAAATCAGGATTCCGTCCTTTTCACAAAAAACAGGCAGTAATGCAAACGGGAAAAGATCGATACGACGGGGGTTTTGCTCTGGATCGGGGAAATAAGTCAGGAGATCTTCAATCTCACGATTATTAACAACAACGGCATCCACCTCATAATCATCTTCGCGCGCACGAGGCGGAAAAAAAGAAATTGCATGTTCTTCAAGTGAAATCGGCAACAGCGATTTCAACTCTAACGGTAGAGCAGCCTCGATTTTATTTTTTTCGCGAAACGGAAATCTGAGCCGGCGGAACAAACCAACCCGGCAAGGTAACGCTGTCACCAAGCGGTCGCCCAGAGAAATCTTTCCCCCCAGCATCTCTTTGATCGCCTCAGCTGCCGCCTGCGGAGTATCATAAGTGCGCTTATCCAATTCGACATCGATCTTCCCCGGCGTTGCTGTCAAAATAGCAACCCTGACATCTGTCCCTTCCAGATCGATACCGATAAAACGTTTCGACATGTTTTATTCCACCTTAAAACTCAGAAGTTCATTCCCTTGTTTACTGACGATAGCTTCTGCATAACGGCTTCCATCATTGATCCGCCCCTCACTGAAGACTTGATATATCGCCCCTGACACTCCGACTGAATTCTGCAACCATGCCGCAGACCAACGATCACCGATCCCCTCTGCCAGCGCAAGATCCTGCAATGTCTGATAAGGGGACTGCTGTCGATAGTCAACCAATGCGGCAATATCGTGTTGATCAAAAATAATTTCGACATTCCCTTCAGCAGCAGAAAACTGCCATGCATACAACACTGCTGCGGGAGCGGTATTGAGGTTAATCTGCTCCTCACCAACAACCCTGATATAAGGCTTCAACTTTTCAAAATACTCCGGGTTAAACCCTTTTACCAGCCGCAACTCATCCAAAACCGTCAGTTTTTCACCGCGCCTGTGGTAAGGAGGCGATAAGCTGGAATAGTAAACATCATCCGGAGTTGCTCTGGTTTTATCCTGATCAAACCAATAAACCAATGAATCAGCCAACTCTTGTGCCTGCAATTGATCGAGCAGTAAAATTTCTTCACACAAGGCAATAAAGCGATGATAACCCGGCAAAGGGTTACCACGATTGTCGGCAACAAAATTAATCGGTCCTATCCACAATACAAAGGTTGCGGTTGCGCGATACCGCCCCAGATGGTTCTCCGGAGCTGAGTACCGACAGCATATTGTAAAAGATTTTGAAATTGCTCCAGCACCGGCTTTGCTTGCATAACGATCTTTGACAATCCGTTTCGCTTCTTTTTCACGGGGATCCGGTTA
>LLYT01000034.1 GCA_002049545.1 Deltaproteobacteria bacterium tcs-42
CGGCGACAGTCGAACGGCCATGGACGGCGCAAAGTGGCCCTTGGAATGGGTGCCTCAAGGCATTGCTGAACAGTTACATCGGTTTTATGCTTTTGCTATCTGTACTGAAGTCAAATTCTCTCCATCCGGCATTAACTGCTGGATTCCAAGTTCGGTAAAGTTATACGGAGCAAAAACCAGCCCTTGTGGCACCTTCTCGCTGAGTAGAACCTTACCGGTGGTTGACCCTGTTGCACTGGTCAGTTTGAGATTATCGCCTTCGACGACCCCTGCCTCCTTCGCATCCGCTGCATTCATCCGGATAAGACCTTCAGGCTCGACCTCAAGCGGTGCAGCTGCCCAGGTTGAGGTTGTCCCAAAATGGCTCGAAGAGGTTCCAGATAACAGCTGCAACCCAGCCACTCCACGATCCACTGTGATCAATTGATAATGAAGGCTCTGGTCGGCAACCTGATAGGGCTTCCGTAAACAACTGCTACGCTCATCATCAAGAAAGCTGGCACCATCATTAAGAGAAGTCAGTTCGTTGATTTCTGCGTTAGTATCGGTCTGACTGAACGTAACCGATGCCTTGCTCAAGCGGCCATAAAGTTCAGCAAAAATCTCCCCGTCTTCACGACTTTGCCCGACCGGACGAATCGCCTGGCTAAAACTCCGCACAGTACGATCAAGGGCAGTAAAGCTACCAGATTTTTCAGCGTATGAGCTGCCCGGCAGGACAACCGTCGCAAGCTGAGTTATCGCTGCCGGGAAGATATCCTGAACCACCAGCACCTCAACCTTTTCCAGCGCTTTCAGCCAGCGACTGCTATTGGGAAAACTCTGTGGATTGGTGGCTGCCAGATAGAGGAAACGGATTTGACCCGATTCGATCTCCTGCAAAATACCATCGGCATCAAGGCCACCATCTGGAAGCTCGCAGTTCCAAGCTTTGGCAAACTTTTTCTTATTCTCAGCATAGGGCTGGAATCCGGGTAAACCTTCGGGATAGACACCCATATCGAGGACACCCTGCATATTCCCTTTTTCATCCAGCGGAAACAACCCGCCATCAGGACGAAGAGCACCGCTGAGGATAGCCAGGTTGGCAACAACCGCCGATTGTGAAATACCAAATCCCGATTTGCAAATATCGGCACCAAAAACAATCGCAACCTTATCCGCCTTTCCAATAATGTCTGCGGCCCGCTCCAAATCCTCAAGGCTGAGACCTGTTGATTCAAGCACATTATCCATGTCAACAGCTGACAGATCAGCTTTCAGCTCGTCCAGGTTGCTAACGGTGCGCTTCAAATCGTCCTCGTCGAGATGACCACGATCCAGCAGCAGGCGACCAAGGCCATTTGCCAGCGCTATTGCTGCACCAGGCTTGTAGGTCAGCTGACAATTGGCAAACTGGGTCAGATGGATCTGGCGCATATTGGCGAGGACCAGCTGACCGCCATTGCGCCGGACTGCGTCCTGGATTTTCCAATCGACGCCAGGAGCCTCAGCCGTAGGATCGGCACCAAAAACCAGAACTGCATCAGCATCAGCAATGGTAGCCAGACGATTGCTGGCACCGTTCAAGCCAAGCCCTTTATTGAGAGCACGTAACGCACGCTGTGCACCAAAACGGGCCTCAGTATCGATATTGTTACTCCCGATTGCAGCTCTGAAGAGTTTCTGAAACAGGTAATTTTCTTCGTTAGTCAGACGCGGAGATGCGAAGCCAGCGATAGCTGCCGCACCACTCTCTGTCTTGATTCGTTCAACCTCTGTGACAACCCGTTCAATGGCGTTATCCCATGAGGCAGGTTTCTGCTCGACAACCGGTTCGGTCAAACGTTTTTTATTGTTGATATAGCTATAGCCGAAGAAGCCACCAATACAGAGATTACCTGTGTTGGTAGTCCCTTCATCATTGGAGGTCACCCGATAAACTTCATTGTCCTTGACATTGAGGTCAATCTGACACTGGCTGGGGCAGTAAGTACAGACGGATGGAACTTTCTTTAATGCCCAGGGACGTGCCCTGAACTTGAACGGTTTGGAAATCATGGTCCCGGTTGGGCAAACGGAGACGCAATTACCACAGTAGGTACAGTTTTCAACCTTTTTATCGATAAAAGCCCGATCCCCCTTGTCATTGACAAACAGAGCATCAGCACCGATAAGTTCGTGGCAAACCTTGACACATTTTTCACAGAGAATGCAGCGATTTGGGACCTGTTGAATCAGCGGCCAGTGATCAATAGTGGCCGGATTAACATCGTCAGCCGTGAACTCCTGACGTGTCACGTCCAGTTCATAACAGATATCCTGCAGGTCACATTCACCCCCGGCATCACAAACCGGACAATCGAGGGGGTGATTGACAAGAATCAACTCGACAATCTGCTTGCGGCTTCTGGTCAGTTTTGCCGACTGTGTGGTGACGACGATTCCATCTTTGACGGGGGTATCGCAAGCAGTCATAGGGCGATCAACGCCTTCGATCTCTACCGCGCAGATCCGGCAAGCCCCTGTCGCTGAAACCTTATCTAACCAACAGAGGGTTGGAATGTGGACATCCACTTGCCGAGCGGCCTCAAGAATTGTGGTGCCCTTGGGAACGCTTACCGACTTACCATCTATCGTCAGGTTGACCATAATTATATTACCTCGAATGTGGCTGACTTCGCTCCGGATCAGAACCTGCTCCGGAGACAATTTTTGTGTTTTATTTTATACGGCGATCATCGAAACGCGGTAACAGCGCAGGCAGCGCTCCGCTTCCATAATGGCTTCACTGTCAGAGAACCCAAGCTCAACCTCATTATAGTTCCCTGTGCTGGCTCGTTCTTTGCCATGGATTTCATGCTGATCAAAACGCTGCACAGCATCAAGCCAGGGGACATCCTCATCTTTATCATAGACCCCGAGATTGTTCAGGATATCTTCATGGAAATCATCATCGGTCAGATAGGCTTCACCCTCCTCCAGCCAACGCTGAATAACCTTGGCAGCACGGTGGGCATTACCAACACAGGCAACAACCGTCAATGGACCAATTTCAGCATCACCAGAAGCAAACACACCATCCAGATCGGTCAGGAGAATCCGGGATAACGGATTACCCATCTCATCATTCAGATCACGGTCGGCACCATTTTTCAGCGGAACGTACTTGGTAACAACAGTGTTCCAACGGGTGATTTGTATTCCGGTATCTTCAGTGATAAATGAGAGGTCGGGATCCTGACCGATAGCCGGGATCAGAGTATCGCATTCAACAACAAATTCACTCCCCTCAATTGGCTGCGGACGGCGACGCCCCGAATCATCTGGCTCGCCCAACTGCATCTTTAAACACTCAACTCCAGTAACCTGGCGCTTATCATTGACGACAATCTTCTTCGGCAATACGAGGAACTCAAACTGGACACCCTCCTCCTCAGCACCGTCAACTTCCCAGGGATCAGCCGGCATCTCTTTGCGGGTTCGGCGATAGAGCAAAATTGAGTCATCAGCCCCCTCACGCAAAGCCACCCGGATACAATCCATAGCGGTATTTCCGCCACCGACGACGCAGACTTTTTTGCCCATGCCGGTCGGTTTGCCCATGTAGGCTTCACGCAAAAATTCAACACCACCTTCGAGGAAACCGCTGTAGCCTTGATCCTCACCTTCAACACCCATCGGTTTTGACTTGTGGGCGCCCGGCGCAAGAAGAACAGCATCAAATTTTTCTTTCAGTTCATTCAGGCTGATATCTGTTCCAACCCTGGTACCATAAATAATCTCAACACCCATCGAACAGATAATATCAATATCACGCTGCAGGATATGGCGTGGCATCCGGTATGCGGGGATACCAACAGCAATCATGCCGCCGCCGAAACCCTCCGGTAAAGCCTCATAGATAGTGCACGGATAACCTTCAAGAGCAAGGTAATATGCAGCTGCCAGCCCGGCCGGACCCGCACCGACAATGGCAACCGTTTTATCTTTTTTCGCTTTTGGTTGCATTAACGGCTTATGATTGTGCTGCCACTCGTAGTCGGATGCAGTCCGCTTAAGAACCATAATATTTATCGGGCTGTCGACATTGGCTCGACGACAGGCAGTCTCACAGGGGTGCGGGCAAACCCGGCCACAGACTGCCGGTAATGGCATACTCTCGCGGATAATATCGAGAGATTCATCAAACCGGCGATCCTTGATCGCCTCAATGTAAGCAGGAATATCAATATGAGAAGGGCATTTATCCTGACAGGGAGCGGTCACCTTGACTTTGTAATCGACCGCCTTTTTCTCTTTGGTGACGCCGTTGATGTAAGCCAGATAATCGTCTCTAAAATGTTTGACCGTATCAATGATAGGAGTTGCCGAAGTCTGGCACAGGGTGCACTTACAGTTCTGCAACAGTTCAGCAATATTCTCAATTGTATCCAGATCGCTCTCTTCACCTTTTCCGGAAACAATCCGCGCCAGAGTATCCTGCATCACGCGGGTCCCTTTTCGACCCGGTGAACACTTGGCGCAGCAATAATCTTCCTGCACACGCTCAGCATATTCTGCCGCCATAGCCACGACATCAACATTGGGGTCATTGAGGATTAAACCATCCCACCCCATAAAGGCAGAAATCTGCTTTTCACCATCAAAGGTAACTGGCAGTTTCTTCTTGGCAACCTCAACTTCGACATCCCCACCCTGGCGATTATCGATAACCTGACTTCCCCAACTGGAAAAAGCAACCTGTGACAAACCGGCCTCCTATGACCTGCTTCGACCCTCCAAAAAGGAAGGCCGATAAACCCGTTAACGGGTAGAATCACCAGATGTTCTGGCGGTTTTCAGTACTTGGAATCGTATACAGTATGCAGGTAGATACCACAAACAATGATCCTAAATCAAGGCTATTTTTTCTCTGAACGGGCTGAAAAAAAGTGGCAAAGACAAGGAAAATCAATTTGTTAGATTGAAGAGTTCCCGGCCTTCTTACTGCTTCCAGGGGAGTGGCGGCGGCTCATTTTCAATCAGCCAGACGCCCGGCTTCGTCAGCTTTTCCTGAATCAATCGCCACCGCTGCTCCCAGCGCCATTGCTTGATTCTGCTTGAAGGAAGTCGATAATACTCCAGAACATGCACGGCATCCGCCCGCCCTTCGTGCGAAACCAGGTCAACACTCTGGATACGGCTGTCGACAATATGCAGATCTCCATCCTCGGTAAATTGCTCCTGAAACGCATCCCGAACATCCGGATGGACATAAGCAGCCGCATTGCGAAAATCACCCCAACGCATCGACTCGCTAAACCCCTGACTGATTTTGTCTAACCCGGGTCCGACATCAACCGTGCCAAGACAGGCGGTTAAAAGTGGGGACAGCAGTATCAAGGTCAAGAGATTTCGCATGATAACCCTCATCTTTAAAGTCCGAGCGATTGCTTTATTTATTGCCCTTTGAGCCCATTTTTCTTTAACAGGGCCATCGTCGTCGCATAATCTTCAGCACCAAACACCGCACTTCCCGCGACAAACACATCGGCTCCAGCAGCGGCGATCTGTTCGATATTATCCACCTTCACCCCCCCATCGACCTCTAATTCAATGGGCAAGCCGAGGCGGTCAATCCGGTGCCGCAGCTCGACTATTTTCGGCAAACTACTCTCAATAAATGATTGTCCGCCAAATCCGGGGTTGACGGTCATCAACAAGACCAGATCCAACTCGGGCAGAATAATATCGAGAACCGAAAGGGACGTCGCCGGATTCAAAGAGACACCCACCTTTTTCCCCAATGATTTGATCAGTTGAACAGTGCGATGCAGGTGCCTGACCGCTTCGGCGTGAACCACGATAATATCGGCGCCAGCCCTGGCAAAATCAGGAATATACTGATCGGGGTTTTCGATCATCAAGTGGACGTCCAGCGGCAATTCTGTCATCGGTCGGACAGCATCGACAATCAGGGGGCCAATGGTGATATTCGGGACAAAGTGGCCATCCATAACATCAACGTGCACATAATCGGCACCGGCCTGATCGATAGCCTGGATTTCCTCACCCAGGCGGGAGAAGTCGGCTGACAGGATAGAAGGGGCAATTTTAATCATGGATCAACTCCGGAAACGGGGCAAACACAAGGTTTGCCCCTGATATGGTTACCTGTTACCCAGGGAGGAATCTTGTGTTCGCCCCTGTTCATTCAATCGCATCGCACAACCCGGGCAGCGAAAAAAGCATCCATACCATCGTGACGGTGTGGGTAACTGCGCAACGACCCCTTATCGGTAAAAAGGCCACCCCAATCTGCTGAGAACTGTTCAGCCAGGCGTTCCAATCCAAACTCGGGGTGATCTTCAAGAAAACTGTCGATAATTGCATCGGTTTCAATATGACTGAAAGTACAAACCGAGTAGAGCAATTTACCGCCCGGCTTGACCAGTGGTGCGATATTTTCGAGAATCTGGCGTTGCAGTACTGCCAGTTCTTTGAGGTTGACGGGAGATTTATTCCAGCGCCCTTCGGGGTTACGCCGCAGCACCCCGAGTCCACTACAAGGGGCATCAAGCAGCACCCGGTCAAAGCTCTGTGCCTCAAGAAAATCTGCCGGTTCTGTCAAATCCCACTGGCGAGCAACCACGGCTGAGCAACCGAGTCGCTGCGCACCCTGCTCAATCAATTCGACCCGTCGGGGGTATTTATCCAGAGCGATAATTTCTGCCCGATTATCGGTCAGCGCCGCCACGTGGGTGGTTTTTCCTCCTGGGGCAGCGCACGCATCAAGAATCCGTTGTCCGGGAGAAACATCCAGCAAATGAGCCATCAAGATACTGGCTTCATCCTGAACCTGATACCAACCCTCAGCGTCCCCCGGCAACGAGTTTTCACCACGCTGGTCCAGAGTAACCCCCTCGGCAGCATAAGAGCAAGGATGTGCCTGGTGTCCGGCTTCAGCCAAGGCGGTCAAAAAACCGTCACGGCCAACTTTCAAACGATTAACTCGCAAGGTCAGGGGCGGAGATCCAGCCAGGCTTTCCCCCAGAGCTCGAGCCTCAACATTTGGCAGTTGACGCATCACTTCTTTGGCCAACCAAACCGGCTGACTACAAACATGCTGAAGATAGGGTTTGATCTTTTCCGGAGGCGGCCAGGGAATCTCAGCCTGTCCCCGATCAAGGGAACGGAGAACCGCATTGATAAAACCAGCCGCTTCATCCAATTCCAGCTCACGCGCCAACCCCACTGTTGAATTGACCGCTGCATGGGCAGGGACCCGATCCAGTTCAAGCAGCTGGTAGGCGCCAAGACGCAACAACCACAAAACTTCCGGTTGCAGGCGATGCAAAGGTCGGTCGCAAAACTGGGCCAAAGCAAAATCAACCCTCCCCAGCAGACGCAGAATTCCGTAAACCAGTTCGGTCACCAGACCCCGATCACGCAGATCCAACCTGGAGCGTTTCAGTATGGTATCCAGAACCACGTCAGCATAAGCACCATCTTCCACCCGTTGCAATATTTCGTACGCCGTTCGCCGTGGACTGTCAGTCGGTCGGGAAGTCAATCTAGTCTACATCCCCTCAAGGCGCCGAATCCGTTCTTCCATCGGCGGGTGGGTTGAGAACAGTTTCGCCATTTTCTTGCCACTGAGAGGATTGACAATAAACATATGCGCGGTTGCTTCATTGACCTTCTGCATCGGCACGCGCTGATTAGCCGATTCGAGCTTACGCAATGCGTTAGCGAGTGAGTGGGGATTTCCACAGAGCTGTGCCCCCTTTTGATCGGCACCATACTCTCGAGAACGGGAAATAGCCATTTGCACCAGCATCGCTGCAATTGGTGCCAGAATCATCATGGCAATCATGACAATGGGATTACTATCTTCGTCATCACGACCACCGAAAATCATCGCCCACTGCGCCATGTGAGCCAAAAAACTGATCGCTCCGGCAAAAGTGGCGGCTATTGATCCGATCAAAATATCACGATTCTGCACATGAGCCATTTCGTGAGCCATCACCCCTTTCAGCTCGTCGCGGCTGAGAATCCGGGTGATTCCTTGCGTCGCTGCGACGACGGCATGGCTCGGGTTACGGCCAGTTGCAAAAGCGTTGGGAGTTTCCTGTGGGAGCAGGTAAACCTTTGGCATAATCAGATTATTCTGCTGGCAAAGCTCGCTGACAACATCGTAGAGCTCCCCGCTTCGGGTTTCCTGACCGCGGTACATTTTAACAACGACTTTATCGGAGAACCAGTAGCTGCCAAGGTTCATCACCCCGGCCAAAATCAGAGCAAAAAAAGCTCCAGTCTGCCCGCCAAGAGCTCCCCCGGCCCCGACCAGCACCAGAGTCAGCAAGGTCATCAACATCACGGTACGCGCTGTATTCATTTTTATTCCTTTATTAATTTAGTAGGCGCGCCGCTTGCTGCGCCCTCTTACCGTCGGAACGGAACCATAAATCAGGGCGCAGCAAGCGGCGCCCCTACATTCAGCCCAGTTGAGTTCCGGGAAACAGTGTCCGGCCACTGAGAAAGTTCATGGCAGAAAGCCTCTTCTTGCCCGGCAATTGTAACCCGTTGATCAACAGAGCTCCCTCGCCACAAGCAACCAGCACTCCCGTTTTGTCAGCAGAGAGTATCGTTCCGGGTTCGCCGCAACCATCTGCAGCGACCGTTGTCTCGGAAATTTTAAGTACCTCTTCATCCAGATGGGTATAGGCTGCGGGCCACGGATCGAGCCCTCGCACTTGATTGTGGATCTCGACGGCCGACTTTTGCCAGTCGATCAAACCATTTTCTTTTTTCAGCATCGGAGCGTAACAACTCAGCTTATCATCCTGCTTTTCGGCAACCAGTCTATCGGCACAAATCTGTCGCAGAGTCTCCTCGAGCGCTTCCCGGCCTAACTGAGCCAAACGATCATGCAGCTGCCCGGCTGTCTCTTTCGCCCCAATCTCCAAGCTGCGTTTGATCAGCATATCCCCGGTATCAAGACCGGCATCCATCAACATGGTTGTCACTCCTGTTTCCGTTTCACCGTCAATAATGGCTTTGTTGATGGGTGCCGCGCCACGATACTTGGGCAGCAGTGACGCGTGGACATTAATACAATGGTAGCGAGGGATATCGAGAACCGCTTTCGGCAGGATCTGCCCATACGCGACAACGATAATCAGATCGGGCTGCAATTCTTCTAATTGAGCAACCGCCTGAGGGTCGCGCAATTTCTGTGGTTGAAAAACGGGAATCTGGTGTTCCAGTGCCAACTGCTTGACTGGGGATGCAGCAAGCTTCTTGCCCCGCCCTTTCGGTCTGTCCGGCTGGGTATAAACTCCGACCAGATTGACCCCGACCGCGAGCAAACCCTCCAGGGACCCCAAGGCAAATTCAGGGGTTCCCATAAAAACCGTCCGCAAACTATCAGCTGCCGGCATTTTCAGCTTCCTTTTCCTTTAACATTTTCAGGTATTTCTTCCTGAACATGGAACGCTTCAAGGGAGAGAGCCGATCGACGAACAAGACCCCTTCAAGATGGTCAATCTCGTGTTGCATACCAATCGCCAGCAAACCTTCGGCTTCTCGCTCATGGATATTGCCGTCGGTATCCTGATAACGCATGGTTGCCATAGAATGGCGTTTCACACTGGCCCAGTACTCAGGCACCGAGAGACAACCCTCTTCTTCGAAAGAATCTCCTTCTCCGGCAATAATTTCGGGATTCACAGCGATCAGAAGGTCGTCGGGCTCATCACCGGCTGAGCAGTCGAGGATAATCAAGCGCTGCAGAACACCAACCTGCGGTGCCGCCAAACCAACACCCGGAGCAGCATACATGGTCTCCACCATGTCAGCAGCCAGTTGTTTTAATTCATCATTAAATTCGGTCACCGGTTCCGATTTTTGTTTTAACAGAGGTTCCGGGTAATGCAAAATTTCTCGTAATGCCATGATCTTTCTCCGGCAGTTAAATCGTGTAAGTACGTTAAAAATAAAGATCTTTCTTAAAGACCACTCCCCATTATATCGCTTTACCAGTTCTACAGTCAACAATCGGGAAACGTATTCTTGGAGGGATTATGGAAACAGCAACAATTTCAATGCAAACGCCAGAACCGTCACGCTGACAACTTTTTTTAGCCAGTCGTGCCCTTTATCAACCGCCAACTTCGGTCCGATCATCCCGCCAACCGAGGTCCCCGCCGCAAGGGCAAAACCAAGAAAATAATCAACTTGCCCATAGTAGATGAAAACGCCAAAAGCAACAAAAGTGTATGCAAAGATAACTAGAACCTTGATGGCATTAATCCGCACCAGGTCGAGTCCATGGATCAACAATGCCGTAATCACCAGGAACCCCACTCCCGCCTGCACAAACCCACCATAAATACCAACACCGAAAAAAGAGATAACAAGCATGACTTTTCGCCACAACCCGAAATGGATATTTTCTTGCCGAAATCTCTTCATCGGATCGATAGCCGTAAATATCAGCACGCCGATCATTATCAGCGCCAGGACCCGATTAAACACCTGATCATCAATGTTGACGGCCAGATTGGCGCCGAGCCAACTCCCCAGCAATGCCGGTGGAGTACAAAGCAACGCCAACTGTAGTGGCATCACTCCGCGTTTACGGAAACCGCGAATGGCAAAAATATTCTGGCATAAAATCGCAATCCGATTCGTACCGTTAGCTACTGCACTTGGCAGCCCCATAAAAATCAACAGTGGCAAGGTCAGCAATGAACCACCACCCGCCAGAATATTGAGAATGCCAGCCACCACGCCAACCACAAACAGCAGTGGCAGCTGCCAGAGATATCCATCCATTTTAAATAATTTCTCCTGTCAATTCCGGTATCACTACCCCCGTTTCAATACCACGCATGCGCAACTCTTTACGCATGGTCCAAACAAGCTGACACTTTTTTGTCGCCGCGATATCTTCCACTTCAATCTGGGTCGGATTGAGGTGGAAGATTGAATTCACCCGTGAGGATTTTACGGAGCAGAGTACCTGAATTCAAACCTAAATCCGTTTCAGGTTCAAAGTTAAAAGCTCGCCAAACAGCAAAAATCAAAACCAAATCAAGAAAAAATCGGCCACCAAGAAACATCCAACTATCTGTAAGTAAACGAAAATATATTCATCGACAGATTTAATATGTCGATTCAATCAAAACCCGATCAAGAAAAAGTCATGCCCAAATCGGAATATATCCGGCTCGTGGATGTTCGAGATCAGCATACTTGATAATTCCGGCTTCGAGTGTCTTGTTAAGAATAGACGTTGCCTGGGCTGCGTTTCTTTTTTCAATTCCGAAACGTTCACACAAACTGGCATTTTTCATCCGATCACCACTTAAGAATTGCAGTACAGCATGCTGATAGCAGGCTCGAATACGTTCGTCTACAGACATTTTTGCAAGGGTTCGCGGCCCATAAAGAATTGCCTGCATGGAAGCATCTTCGTCGCGAAATAAGGGTGGGGGAAGCTGAAATACTTCGACCAGGCTGACCACTTTATCCAACCCGCTCCCCTGCTCCTCGCACATTCCCATCCGCCGCATCAGTGCTGCAAGAGCCTCATTTCGTGAGCGGGGCGGAAGATCAATCATTCGATCAACATGAACCAGTGGGCGACCGGGATTGGTTATTTCAATCCGGTCTTCAAAAAGTTCAATTTGTGGTCCGGCTCCACGAATGGTCATGTCCTGATGAATCAGGGCATTCGCCACCAACTCACGAATAGCTAATTCGGGGAATAAAGGGTGCGTCTCACGCAAGGCTTCACCGATATGTTCATTGCGCGGCAAAAGACCATTGATGTAGTTAATCAGCCCCTCAAATCCACAGGCGTAGCCAAGCCCGGCATCATATCGGTAAATTACGGTGGCGGCTCTGGTTGTCCCTTTGTATGCGATAAAACGAACCGCCTTACGTGACAAGGCCGGATCGAATTGATGTAAGTCAGTTGCGAAAAGAATGGCTCCCAGATTGGTTATGGACCATTTCTCGCCAACATCCTGCCGAATAAGGCGATCCGCTTCCAGACGCTCGAAAATCCCGCTTCGATTGTCCGGCAAGGGCTGCCCGGTCAAACGAAAATATTGTGTGTAGTCCAGTAGTTGAAGGACATCATCTCCAGTGACATATTGGCTGACGATTCCATACTCCCAAGTATATGGCCGCATGGCTTCTATAAGCTGCTGGTAGCGATCCGGGTAATCCATTAATTTTGGAGTGGTACTGCCGATACGGATATAAGGAATTTCCATAAAAGCGACAGGAGCAGAGGTCGCAGCGGGTACTTCCAGAAGGACAACACGCCCTTCAGGGCACGGCACCACCCGAAACAAGAAAGCAATGCTGGGCTTCAGTCTTTGAGCCAACCACAACTGAAGCGGTTGGTTGCCGATTTTATCAATATCCGCATCAAACCCGCTGCCGATAATATTGTGAGTGTCATCCTCTACACCCCACAGCATATAAGCAAAATCTTCTCCAGCGATCCGGGCGGCATTAGAAAGAGCTGAACAACGAATGCCGATCATCGTTGGATCGGTATTGTCCTTTTTGAATTCGACCCATGACGTTTCAGAAGGGCGAGCCAGCAAATCGTTAACCAGGTCAATATCACGCTCAATACTCATCCTGTGGCCTCTTCAAACTTATCTTTCGGCGAAAACATTTATTATTCATCCTCACCACCTTCGATAATGACTTTTAAGTCGTGAAAGTGAGTTTCAACGAAGCGGATATTTGTTTCCAGATCACCGAACTTCAACGAAACAATGCAATCATCAGCATCAGATAGCTCCATTTTCAAATCAGCAATCACATCATTAGTCGCAGCCCTCCTGGGCAAACCCCTCTCATCATTTGAGTCAAATGACAGCATCCATCAATCAATGTCTCCAATTAATGTCCGAATCACCACCCCTGCCATCATCAAACCAAATAGCGGGGGCAAATATGATGAACTGCCGAGGACCGGTTTACGCTCACCGGCATCGGCCCCAGTTAATGGTCGAAACTCTTCGGTCGAATAAACGACCTTGACTCCCCGTTCAATTCCCTGCTTGCGCAATTCTTTACGCACTGCCCGTGCCAGTCGACACCTCTTTGTGCCAGAGATATCGTCGACCTTGACCAGCGTCGGGTCAAGTTTATTCGCCGCCCCCATAGAGGAGATAATCGGCAGGGCCCGCTCATGACAAGCCCGGATCAAATGCAGCTTGTCGGCAATATTGTCGATACAGTCAAGCACGTAATCAAATCGGGGCAAAAGCAACTCGGCGCTACACTCTGCGCGATACACCCTCGATAGCGCCGTAACTTCAATCTGAGGATTGATCTCCCGGCAGCGTTCTGCCATCACTTCAACCTTTGGCCGGCCAATAGTTTCTTCCAGGGCATGGATCTGACGATTGATGTTGGTCACGCAAACCTCATCGAAATCGACCAGAGTCAGCCTGCCAACCCCACCGCGTACCAGAGCTTCAACCGCATAACCACCAACCCCACCAATGCCGAAGACGACAACCGAAGAGTTTCGTAATCGCTCCAGACCACCTGTTCCGACCAACAATTCCAGTCGCTGAAAACGGTTCTCTTCCACCCGAACACCCTCAAAATTTAGCGTTCCGGAGACATGGACTCGTTAGGGATCCCCGGAATACCGATTAAAAACAAACACGATCTAAACACCCAATAATTGTCGCGCAGTATCTGTCGTTGTCCGAGCAACGTCCTGCAGCGAGACACCCCGCAGTTCAGCAACCCTTTCAGCAACCTGCAACAACACATCAGGTTTCTCAGCCATGTCGGGAAAATCGGTTTCCAGAACCAGTGCTGAGAATGGCAGCTCCTTTACGGCATCGGGCAGTTTACGAGCATTCCCGCGCAGCAGGATCGGGCCAACGCCGATCTTGAAGCCGAGGCGCACCAGCTCCGTGGCAATCTGTAGACTGCCGGAGAAGCCGTGCCAGATGCCGCCGATCCTCGATCCGATATCGAGCTCGCACAGGATCTCCAGAACCCGCCCAGTGGTTTTGCGACTGTGCAGCAACACCGGCAGATCGGCATCAAGGGCAATTTGTAACTGGGTACGAAAAACCACCTCCTGCTGTTTAAGAGCAGGCCCGGCGACCCCATCCAGACCAATTTCTCCGATGGCAACAACCTTCGGCTCACGGGTCAGAGCCGTAAGCTGCTCTGCTGCCGCCATGTCCCACTGTTCCGCATAAACGGGATGCAGGCCCGGCGCAACATACACCTCCGGCAACCCCCGTGCAAGCTCCAACAGCTGCTGCCATTCACCGGTACGGACTCCCGGCAGCAACAATCGGCCAATCCCCGCTGACTGCGCCTGTGTGTAATGTTCACTGGAAGTATGCTCCCATTCGGGAGCAACAAGGTGAATATGGGTATCGAACCAGCCGTTCATACATTTATCCTACAATTTTTGCCAAAAAACGACAACGGTCTGGATATGCCCAATCGCAACATATCCATGTATCCACGGCCTTTCGGGCAACAACCAATTGGCAGTCAGTGGATTACTGGCTCTGGTTTTTCCTGGTCGGAGGAATTTTAACAACATGAATCCTCTATGGAGGTCAATCATGGAACAGATATTTGATCTTATCACAGGTCTATTCTTCGGTTTTTTATTGCAGAAGGGCGCATTGACAATCTGTCCCATCGTAAGATAGATTATTTGCCTATCTTCTCGGTAGGTTATGCACAAAAGTAACACTCTTCATTCACTGGTGTTTTGTACATAACCAGATTCGCACAAAGGGAACATTCTTCGTATTTAATTAGACAACCTATTCCAGAAGGAAAAGTATGATGAAATTGATAATCGCATCTCTTGCCATACTGCTGTCGTCAACCATTGCATTTGCTGACTATAGTCAGATATATATTTTTGGTGACAGCCTCTCTGATTCCGGAGCCTATGCAGGTAATGCTGATGCTGGATCCGGTCAACGCTTTACCACCGATCCAGGGCCCGTTTGGGGAGAAAATCTTGGTGCCGAGTGGGGCGTAACAGTCACAGCCAATAATCCGAATAATCTCAATACGGATCCTCATGGAAATAACTACGCTCAGGGGGGTGCCCAGGTTTCTTCACCTATCGGGATCGGCTCAACACCGTCTCCGCAGGCAGCACAGCCTATCACAACTCAGTTACAAACCTATTTAAGTGCCCATTCAAGTGGCGATAGCAATGCCCTCTATGCCGTTTGGGGGGGCGCTAATGATGTTTTTTACAATGCCGAGTTGTCAGCCGGTGGAGCTCCAGCAGACGTTATCAGCAGCAATCTTCAGGGCAGTGCCATGGCACTGAACGGTGTGATTCAGACCCTTGACCAGCATGGAGCACCGGTTATTTTAGCACCGTTGCTACCTGATATCGGAAGAACTCCGGCAACAATAATGACAGCTATTCAAACTGTTGGGGCAGGTAATCCGAATTTGAGTGCGGCACTGGGGGCCGCTGCTATGACGTTAGCTCAACCGGGGAGTACTCCCGCAGAACAGTTATTGGTGCAGGCTGCTGCCATGGAAGCAGCTGATACAGAGTTGGGAACTCCCGCCGGAACAGTTGCAAGTACTGAAGCGGTAGTTGCAGCCGGCTTTACCGATATGTCCTCTGGGTATAATCGAGCTCTGAAAATGATGATGTCTGCGGGGGATGCTAACGTTGTACCTCTGGATGTTGCCGGTTTTTTCTCTGCAGTCGCTGCCGACCCGACTGCTTTCGGCTTTGTTAACGTTACCGGTTTTGCCTGTGGTGTTGGAGCTTTGCCGTGTGCTGCCGGTGGCTTTGCTCCCGGAACCGAAGATACTTTCCTGTTTGCAGATTCGGTTCATCCCTCAACTGGTGGGCATGAGGCTCTTTCCGACTACGCTTTATCGGTACTATCCGCGCCGGGTTTGATTTCAACCCTGCCCGATGTTGCTATTGCCGGTGGCCGTGCTTATTTAAGCGGAATGGACACCCAAATGAATGTGGGCTTGCCAGTTGAAACCGGTACCTGGATTCCATTTGTCAGTGGTTCTTTTCAGCCGATGGAGGGAGATTCTTCCAATGGGATTCCGTCATGGGATGCTGATGAAACAGCTGGAATGATTGGTGCGGTTTACCGTAACAATAGTGAGTGGAGTTTTGGTTTTAGTCTGGGCAAAGCACAAAGTGATGTTGACTGGGGTCATGGTGCCGGTGGTTTCGAATATGACACAACCTTTGGTTTTGTCGCACTTCAGCATCAAGGGGAGATGTTTCACACCAACCTCACCCTTGGTTTTGGTGTGAGTGACTATGATGATATAGATCGGATAACCGCAATGCGCGATGCGACCAGATTCAATAGTGGCGCAACTGATGGTGAGCAGATTATGTTTGCTTTAACCGGCAAGGTCAATTTGTGGGACACTGATACTTTTACTGTGGGGCCACTTTATGCCCTTTCTTACCAGAAGGCCTACGTTAACGGTTACACTGAATCCGGTGTTGACTTCGATAGCCTTGGGTATTCAACACAAACCCGTAATTCTTTGTTGGCGGAGCTTGGCATGTTTGGCAAACTCATGCTAACTGAGAATATAACCCTGGGAGCTAGTCTGGTGCGCGAAGAAGAGCTATCTGGTGACAAAACTACACCAGATACACACCTGGTCACTTTGCCTGGTCACAAATTCAATCTCCCCGGAACCAATGTTGATGATGGCTATTGGCGGGTCGGAATTCAGGCCGAGATGTTGATTACCACTGGTGTTGCAGTGAGCGCTGCATATGATTATCGGAGAGGTGATGATTATGAAAGCAGCAACCTGTTTAATGTTGGTTTGCAGGTGGCTTTTTAGGCAGTAAGGATTGATCGAAAATGGAGACGGGCTACTTTTTGAGTAGCCCGTTTTTTTATTGAATCCCCTCCGCTTCAAACCTCCTTTTTATACTCCGAAGATATTCCGGGGGGACACCAACGAAAGCAAAAAAATGACTTGGCTCTAACCTCAACCTAACTGAATATACCGACACTTAACCGAAATTATTTCCCTCTGTAAAACTGGCTCACCGGTTTCTTTAGTGGTAAACTGGGAACCTATCGGACTTTTTCACAAGGACCAAAACGTTAAGGTCAATAATGAAGGTTATTATTTCCCACATCCGCTCCAGACTAAGTAATCCTGAGTTTTTTCTCCTTTTTTTCTCCATGCTTATTGGCACTGTAGCCGCTATCGGGGCGATATTTTTTCGCCAATTAATCCTGTTTTTTCAACAACTATTCTGGTCGGTCGATGGTGGAATTCTCGCCGGGGTCATTGCTGCCCCCTGGTGGCAGACGTTGCTTATCCCGACGTTTGGCGGTTTGATTGCCGGTCTTATGATTACCTATGTGGTTCCCGAGGCAAAAGGGCCGGGAGTTCCAGAAGTTATTATTGCGATCACCAATATGCAAAGCCGCATCCGCCATCGGGTCACTATTTTTAAAGCCTTGATCACCAGCCTGTTGATCAGCGCTGGTGCCTCGGTCGGACGTGAGGGTCCGGTGGTACAAATCGGTGCTTCGGTTGGTTCGTCAATTGCACAAATGTTTAATCTCACCCCCGACCTGCGCAGGGTATGCCTCGCCTCTGGTGCCGCCGCAGGGATCGCGGCAACCTTTAATGCCCCTATTGCCGGGGCGATGTTTGCAATGGAGATCATCCTCCTCGATATGGAGATCACCTATATTTCCCATATCATTATTGCCGCGGTGGTCGCATCGGTTGGCTCACAACTGTTTTGGGGGGAATTTGCCTCCTTTAGTCACACCACATTTACCCTCTACAGCTATTCCGAATTGTTAATTTATCTGGCTCTGGGAATCGCTGCTGGTCTGCTGGGGATACTATTTATTCGCCTGATTTACGGTTTCGACCGCTATGTTGAACAAGTTCAGCTGCCCGGCTGGATAAAACCGGCAATCGGTGGGTTACTATTGGGGGGATTAATCCTGGCAGTTCCACAGGTCGCCGGGGTTGGTTACGAAACTGTCAACGCTGCTTTAGGCAACACCTTAGGTTTGAAATTGGTATTGCTTATCCTGGTGGCAAAGTTGTTGGCGACAACCCTGTCGATCGGCTCGGGGATGAGCGGTGGCATCTTTGCTCCATCCCTGTTTTTGGGAGCAACATTAGGACTAGCCGTCGGCATTATTGCCGATCAGTTTTTCCCCCAGCTGGCGATAAACCCCGGCGGTTATGCCTTGGTCGGGATGGGAGCTTTCGTCGCCGGAACAACGCTGGCACCAATTACAGCGGTTCTGACCCTGTTTGAGATCACCTACTCATACCAGATTATATTACCGCTGATGGTGGCCTGTATTTCCAGCGTTATGTTTGTCCGGCTGTTCTTTGGCTACTCGGCTTACGAGATGAAATTAATCCGCAAAGGGGTCAACATTGTCCGGGGGCACGACGTTGGCCGCTTGAAAAATATCCGTGTAACCGACGTCATGATTTACGATTACGAATCGATCAGCAACTCTGCAACCCTGGCCGACGTTGCTAACCGGATGGCAGACTCATACTACCCCCATTATGTGGTGATTAATCAAGACAATGAAATGGTTGGCATGTTGTCGATCAACGATTTGCAACACTCACTGGGTAAATTCGAAAGCTTAAAAGATTTAATAGTCGTCGATGAGATCATGACAAAAGACCCCATCTACCTAACCACCCGGGAAGACCTGAGGGATGCCTTCCAGCTGTTCGAAAAAAAGAAAACCTCATGTCTGCCGGTTGTGCAGCCCAACAACCATAAAAAAGTTGTCGGCCTGTTAAAACGGCACGATTTTATGTTGGCGTACGAGGATCGGGGTCTTAAAGATCATCTGATCTCTAAAATGTAAATGAGACAAGGGGGCGACACCTTCGTACCTTAAAAAAATGCCCCCTTTAGTGGATTATTTTATCCTGTCCTTCCGCATGAACAGGGCGTTTTCTTTGAATTGGGCCGGCTCTCCCTGCACCAATAATGTCGGCGGAAGTATCCCCGTGGGTGAATATATGCTTTACTATTTTGATTCCAAGTTTGAAAATGAATAGCCACTTGATGGAAACCTTAACGGTGATGTGAGATCCAGATGAGCAGTGGCGTATCGCCGGGAACTTTATTGAGTGAAAACAATCCCGCTGATAGAAGCTGGGTGATGGAGAGTCTATGCCACAATTTAATCTGCAGCAGCTGCAAGAAAAAGGGATCACGCCGGGCGATGATTTGCGTGGCGCCAATTTAAGTGGTGCCGATTTGCGCAACATTGATTTGTCGGGGCGCGATCTTACAGGCATTAAACTGTTTAATGCCGATTTGCGTGGAGCTAATCTGCAAGATGCCAATTTGGAAAATGCTGAACTTTCGACCGCAAATTTGGAAGGGGCAAACTTTGACGGTGCCAGATGTAAGCACGCCGGTTTTGGCCGCGCCAATTTACGTCACGCCAGTATGTTCAGGGCTGATCTGGAGCGGGCAACTCTAACGCAAGCAATTCTGGAGCACGCCAATTTAAGTTGCACCAATATGCACCACTGCCGGGTGCGTGAAGCTAATTTGATCGCAGCCGATTTCACCGAAGCCGATTTGAGTCATGCTGAGCTTTCACTCTCTACTATCGATAAAGCCAACTTTACTAACGCCGATCTTCGCCATGCCCGCTTGCGAATGATGCGGCAGTTTAAAACCGCAAATTGGATCGGGGTAGATATTCGGGATGTAAATTTTTCCGGTGCATATCTGATGCGGCGCGAAATAGTTGACCAAAACTTCATCAAAGAATTTCGAAACTACAGCAAGCTGACCAGGATTCTTTACTATCCCTGGTTATGGACCTGTGATTGTGGCCGAAGTATGTTCCGCTGGTGCTGTTGTATCGGCTTATTGTTGGTTTTATTTGCAGTGGCATACAGTTATGTTGGGATCGATTATGGCGCTTACCCGACCCGTTTGTCGCCACTGTATTTTAGTGTCGTCACACTGACCACCCTTGGGTTTGGCGATGTTGCGCCCAACTGCCTGGCCGGGCAAATAGTAGTCATGGCTGAGGTTTCAATTGGGTACATTATGCTCGGTGGCTTATTGTCGATTTTTTCCAATAAACTCGCCCGGCGCGGAGATTAATCATGGCATTTTTCCCCAGAAAAAAGAAAAAATCCAGTGTCAGACTGGAAGAGTTTGATATCCCCTGCTTCCCTGCCGCAGTGGTTAACCTGTTAGGGAAATTGCGTAATCCGGAGGTTGGAATTAACGAACTGGTTACCGAATTGGAGCTCGACCCGGGGCTGCACCTGCGAGTGCTGAAAATGGTCAACTCCTCGGCCTTTGGCCTGGCGCGCAAAGTTAGTAACATAACGCATGCAGTTAATTTGCTGGGCCGCGGTCGTCTGGAGTCGTTGGTGCTGTCGGTTGCAGTCAAAAACAACCTCACCGTTAATGATGATGCCAAGTGGTTTGATATGGTCCATTTTTGGCAGATGGCATCGAAGCAAGCCGCAGTAGCCAGGGTTTTAGCTACCAGTTTACATCCAAACGGGCAAGATGATCTGTTTACAGTTGGGCTGCTGCAAAATATGGCGATCCCGGTACTGGTGAATCGGGAGGGGAGCCGCTATCGCGATTTGTATCAGCGCTGGCAGGCAGAAGACATTAACCTTGCGGAGATGGAGTTGGAGCAGTTTGGTATTGATCACCCTACCCTTGGGGCCAAAATGGCAGAACATTGGGGGTTCCCCCCCTCTCTGGTGACCGGGATCGGTGAGCACCATGAGCTACATAACGATGAAATCCCCCTGTCATTAAAGATCTCGGCGCTGATGCGGGAAAACAATGACCGTGACACCGCAGCCTATTTGGCACAGCTGGCAACGGAGCTGTATCAGCAGGATAACAGTACTATCTTCCCTTTGATTGAGCAGGCTCTGGAGCAGAGTTCCGAGCTGTCAACGGCACTGAGTTAATAGGACGGTGTTGTTGCTTTAGCGCTTTAAGACAGCAACACCGTCCTCAGATTCTAACTCTCCAGCAAATTGACCAATCCGCGTCGCTTCAATCCACCCTTGAGCATTGACTGAACTTTTTCTTCCAATCCATCGAGAGTGATTTCATCAACCATCGCAGCTAAATTATCCAGTTTCCAATCACTTCCCAGCCGCTTCCAGACCTGGGCTCTACGATCCATTGGACATTCGGCAGAGTCGATACCGACCAATCGTACCCCACGCAGAATAAACGGGAAAACACTCACCGCAAGATCGGTTGATCCGACCAGTCCACAGCAGGTGACCACACCATCGTACTGTGCCGACTTGATCGCCGCTGCGAGCATATCGCCGCCAACGCAGTCAACCACCCCAGCCCAGGTGGGCTTCAGCATGGGGCGCTCATTGCCTTTCAACAATGTTTCCCGATCGATCACCCGCTCGGCCCCCAGACTTTCCAGGTAGGCCGTTTCTTCAAGCTTTCCCGTCACTGCCGTCACCTTGAAACCAATTTTGGTCAGGATAGCAACCGCAAGGCTACCAACACCACCGGTGGCACCGGTGACCAGCACTGGCCCTTTTTCGGGGGTGATGCCATTTTCCACCAGCTCCCGCACCGATAAAGCTGCCGTCAACCCCGCAGTTCCGAGCATCATGCTCTCTTTTACACTTAAACCTTCGGGCAATTTCAACGCCCATTTGCTTGGCACCCGAATCATCTGCCCGAATCCGCCATCGGTCTCCATGCCCAGATCGTAGCTGGTAACAATCACTTTATCACCAGGTTGAAACGCCCCATCAGCGCAAGAAACCACTTCGCCGGCAGAATCGATTCCCGGAGTATGGGGAAAGTTTCTGGTCACGCCGGGATTTCCAACTGCCGAAAGGGCATCTTTAAAGTTGAGTGAAGAATAATGAACCTTGACGACCAATTCACCTTCCGGCAGATCCTCGATGGAACGAGTGGCAACCGAACGGGTAAAGACTTTTTTTTCCGGCTGCTCCACCAGCAGCGCTTTAAATTCTGTCGACATACAGGCCTCCTTACAGAGAGAAAGATTGACATTTGTTGCGTATGGCAATAAAACTAACTGGCATAGATTCTAAAAGCAAGTACCTACTTTTTTGTGACGTAGTATCCAAAAAGAAACTATTGTGTTATCTGGAGTCGTTATGACCGATATCGACAATTATCGCTGTACCGTTTCTGTGACTCTGGAGGTGATCGGTGGCAAATGGAAATCGCTGATTCTTTGGCATCTGAGCTTCAAAACCCTCCGCTTCAGTCAATTACGCCGCCGGATGGCAAAAGTGACGCAGAAAATGCTGACCCAGCAACTACGCGAACTGGAGGCGGACGGCCTGATTCATCGCAAAGTTTTCGCCGAAGTCCCGCCCCGAGTCGAATACTCCCTGACCGAGCTGGGACAGAGCGTGGTGCCAATTTTGTCGCTGATGTGCCAATGGGGTAACGATTATCTGAAGACAACCGAAGGAGAAGCCCCTGAAGCGTGTCAGATCGGTTAGCAGTACCGCCTATCTCCTCTAAAAAAATACCTTTGCTTGCCGAAACACAAAGCAGGCCACCAACCCCTTCCAACAATTCACCCCCCTTTTCATCGACCAGGTTTTCGACTTCAGGAGGAAGATCAGCGGGAACCTGTTCTTTTTTTTCTGTAACTCTGCCACCTGCTTTTCCACTTTGGCGGTCACCTGACCAACAACCCAAACCTGAAAAGCAATAGTGCCGCTTCAAGCGAATATTGACTTGCAAACCGAATCGCAATAAGGTTCAAGGCCAATGCCTGAAAAAGGAAGTCAATATCCATTATCAATAACTGTCCTCCTTGGGAGACTTGGGAATAGTCGATGAGAAAACTCGCCAATCTGTTTCTGATCCTCTTTCTCGTATCGGCCGGCCTTGCCATTGCCAACCAGCTGCTACTAATCCTTCTCGATTTGCAGATTCTATCGGGGGCAGAGCAACTCAGCTGGTGGGCTTGCATTTTCACCGGCAGTCTGGTTTACCTTGGCCTTGGCTTCAATAAACACCTGCCGAAAACCATCCTGATACCACTATTTATCTGGCTATTCTGGAAACTGCTCCGCTGCTGGCCACTTGAAAATATTGTCGAAGAACACCTTCAACTCTATGCTTCTTGTGCCCAGCTCCTCCTTGGCATAATCATACTGAAACTGAATCGACGCCAAAATCATAGAAGTTCGTTATTGATCCGCAACCAGTTTTTCGGTCCGGCATTCAGCGGTCGCAACCTGTTCCGTTTTTCCCTGATCAACCTCGTGGTGTTGCCCGTTGCACTTATCCTGATCAGTTATTCTATTATTGGGAACCTGATTGAGACCAAAACCGCTGGCTTTGTTCAGCTGAAACCAAATGGTCTCTATATGAGCGAGCGGATTTACCAGCAGGGGGATAAACAGATCCGACTGGCGGGAATGATCCACCTTGGACAAAAAGATTTTTACACCGATTTAATGGCTTCGGTCCCCGGGACTCGAACCCTGATTCTCGCAGAAGGGGTCAGTGATGAGGAGGGATTACTGAGAGGGGAGTTTGGTTACGGAAAAATTGCCGACCTGCTCGGTCTCACATCACAGGAAAATGTCGATTTTCGCGGGCGATTGATCGATGCGATAGAGCTTGATGAGCCAGCCGCGGAAGCATTGGAGATTCCAGATATTTTACGTGCAGACATCGATTTGAAACAGTTTGACCCACACACACGTGAAGTCCTCAATGCTCTGGCGAAATATGTATTAAACGCAGAATCTTTGGCCAATGGCTACTTTGAATTCAACCGCTGGGGGCAAGAACATTTCACCCCCGATTCTGATCAAATCATCATCAACGACTTGATTCACAAACGAAATCAAGCGGTTCTCAGTTATCTACCCGAAGCGTTGCTTAAATACGATACGGTCATTATTCCCTGGGGTGCACTGCATATGGAGGAGATTGAAAAAGCCGTGCTGGAAAAAGGCTTTATCCTTAAAAATAACCGTGAACGGCTGAGCATCGATTTTCTGCTGCTCCCCTATGGAGCGCTATGGAACAATTTGACCGGAGCAGGCCACCCCTGAAAATGAAAAACCTCCGGTGGGGGGAGTAAATACTACCTGGCAGCAGCGCTCATCCCTGCCAGGTATCCAGTTGACCAACAGACCTGTAAGTTGTATCCCCCGGTCGGCCCGTCAAGATCGACCATTTCACCTGCAAAATAGAGGTTTGCAATTTTCTTTGAACGCATGGTTCGCATATCGATATCTTTCAGAGAGACACCACCCGAAGTTATAATGGCCTTTTTAAAACCTTCGACCCTTGAGACGGTTAACTCCAGTTCTTTGAACAGTGATAACAGTCTGATTCGCTCCGTTTTCGTAATCGAGTGACATTTTTTATCGGCATCAATCCCAGATAAACGGATAAACAATGAAATCATAGCTTTCGGCAATAAGTTCCCCAGAGAATTTCGGAAAGATTTATTGCTATAGGTGGCCAATTCACGCTGCAATCGCTTGTCAAACAGCTCAACAACCACCGCCGGTTTCAGATCGAGAACCAGCTTGACATCCCCTTGCTTCAAGGCGTCACGGATCTCCGCACTCATATCAAGAATAATTGGTCCACCAATGCCGCCACGGGTGAAGAATGCTTCGCCAAATCGTTCCGCTATTTTCTTGCCTTCCTGCTGCACGGTGATATGGACATTTTTCAAGTTAAAATCACAGAGTTCCCGGGTCCAGTTTTCATCCAGCAATACCGGGATCAGAGCTGGTTCCGGGAGAATCAGGGAGTGATCGGTCTGCTCTGCCCAGCGATACCCATCTCCGGTACAGCCGGTCTCAGAATAAGATAAGCCCCCCGTCGCAATGATAAATTGAGCTGCCGAAAAATCCCCTGATGAGGTCTCGACAGAAGAGATTCTTGCCCCTTGACGATGCAGCTTTCGCACCGTACATGAAGTCAGCAATTTAACTCCCGATTCTTTGACGAAGTGATCCAAAACCTTCTGCACATCGCTGGCTTTCCCTTTTTCAGGAAAAACTCGACCACCTCGTTCTATCTTGAGCGCCAGCCCGCGTTGTGCAAAAAAATTGATCGTATCGGCAACCCCAAAAGCATAAAGTGCCGTCAGCAGGGCCTTGCCATTGCGGCCGAAAACTTCACTGAAAAGGCGAGGATCTTCTTCAGAGTTGGTGACATTACAACGCCCCTTCCCCGTGATGAGAAGCTTAGCCCCACAACGCCGATTTTTTTCCAGCAACAGAACTTTCGCCCCTTGCATCGCGGCAAACCCGGCAGCAAAGATTCCCGCCGGCCCACCACCAATAACGATGACATCGTAATTTTTCACTTAAAACCCATTTTAGCTGCAATAGCTTAATTCACCCTTGACTGCTTCACTGTCATCTCACTGATCACCAGTTTGAAAACCGCCGTTGCCTGAATCATTTTGTCTGGATAACTGAACTCAGCGTCACTGTATTGCGCCATAAAAAGATCGAGCCCATGTCGCTTCTCTGCCAAATCTTCGAGCAGAGAAATCTGTCCATGACCAACCACTGATTGAAACCGGACAGTCCAGTCACAGCCCTTCTCACCCTTAATCAATCCCAGATCAAGGGCGACAGTAAAAGCTGCCTGACGATTTTTCTTGATCAGGTCAATTTTTCTCCCTTGTGTAGCTGCGTGAAAATAAAGAACCCCGGCGTGATAACCGTAATTCAGGGTAACCAGGTAAGGGACCGGCTCAGCTGAAAAAGCCAGTTGACAGGTTGTACCCGCCCGTAAAATTTTCTCAATTGCTCCTTGTTCTGTTACTGCCTTGTCGCTACGACGCATAAATTAATCTCCAATAACCCCGATCAAGTTTTTTTTGCACCATGAACATACAAGCAGTCTTGGCCAAAATCAACTTCCTGAATTGGTATAGAGTGACATTTTACCAGGGGCCGATCCCCCTATAGCCGACATACTTCAATATCATTGACAAGTCGATTATTCTGTACGATAAGCACAGTGAAATATCGTAATGATCCATGAGTTGCACTGACAACTTGAGTCGGTAAATTCAAAAAAAATGGTAACTGTTCAGCAATGCCTTGAGGCACCCATTCCAAGGGCCACTTTGCGCCGTCCATGGCCGTTCGACTGTCGCCGTC
>LLYT01000035.1 GCA_002049545.1 Deltaproteobacteria bacterium tcs-42
CCTCCTTTTGGAGCTATGTTCCCATATGACTGTGTCAAACTATGTCACATCCACCTTTTTTTGGTGGATAGAACCGAAGAAAAAAATAAGAGAGGAGATGTTGCTGTGTTTTCAGGGAATTTTCTAACGCTACTTTTGCCTCTTCATATTTCCCCTGGCGATAAAGAAGTAAACCATTGAGACGAGAACCCTCAGGCCGGTCAGAAAAACTGGTAAGGAGCTTGTCGACCGACCCTTGAGCCGCATCCAGATCACCTAAATCCATTTGCAAGATTCCAGACATATAAAATGCCTGTAATTGCTCAGTATCGATCTGAATGATTTGTTGATAGGCGGCCAAAGCAGCTTCACGATCCCCCTGGTGCGTTTCGATGTTTGCCAGTAGATAATAGGCCTCTATCAGCTGGTTATCGAGTGCGATCACTTCCTGCAGAAATTCCTTGGCTTTTGCAAAGTCTTTTTTCTGTAGATAGACTTTTGCCAGATTCAAGCGGGGAGCGGTCGCTTGCGGATCAAGCTGTAATGCCTTCTTAAAAAAAATGTCTGCAGATTTAATATCACCGGACGCCCCATGAGCGCGGCCATAAAGAACCAGGGATTCAACGGTTTCGTGATTATCAGCGTGATATTTATCAAGTTCCAGCAGGGCTTTTTCAGGGTGTTTCTGTTGAATATAGACTGTCGCCAACTTCAACAGAAGTTCGGTTTGGGTTGGATTTTGTAACAGGACTTTCTGAAATTCTTTTTCAGCACGATCAAAATTTCCAGAACTTAAATAAGCTTCCGCAAGTCCAATACGAGCATCAATGTAATTGACATCTTTTTCCAGTGCATTTTTGTAGAGAACCACTGCGCCACGATAATTACCTTCATCGCGTAGGCGATTCCCTTCCTGCACTAATTCTTCTTTGGTTTGCCCACCACAAGAAACAACAAAAAGGAAGATGAATAGAATCAAAAATCGTTGCATAGCCCCCACCATCAGGAAAGTATTTGAAATTAATGTGAAAAGTAACCAAACATATATAGCAGAGTTATAAATATTGAATATCAACAGAACTCAAAATTGAACGTACATTTTTAGCAGATATCAAGAAAAACACAAGTAAAATTATCGTTTTTTAATGGAAAGGAGCAAAAAAAGGGTGATGCGAGAAGCACCACCCATTAATTTATTGTTATATCAATTCTATTTTATACTTATGATTTACGACGCTTTAAGAAAGCGAGACCAACCAGACCGGAACCGAGGAGAAGCAGGGTACCTGGCTCTGGGACTGGGGCAACGTCATTGGCAACCACCACCATATCATTATAGTCACGATCTGCAGGCAAAGCAAGAATTTGATCATCCAAATACAACTTAGCATTGTTGGTACCGTCAAAAGCGATAAGGATATGATCTACTCCAACCTCAGACACAGGATCGTTAAACTGGCTATCAGAATAATAAGAATAGTCAGCTTCAGGATCATCCAAACCACCATTGTGAACATCGAAATAAAAACCAAAAACACTATCAAAGGCTGTCCATGTACTTTCGTCTTTAGAGACCGACCAAATTGATGTTTCATATTTAAAATAAACGCTCTGAAAGTCTGTGTCCGACTCCCCTTGGTCATATGAAAAAATCTCGAACTTTTCGGTAATTGATGATGGATCATTTAAGTCATCAACAGTAAAAATACCAAAGTCAGCTTCATAACTCGCATCTTCGCTGTAAATTAAACTAAAAACCTCTCCATCTTCTGCCGTCGTAAGATCAGTAGGTGTCCAGTATGAAGAACTAGTCCATTCAAATCCCGCATCAAGCACAGGGAGCGCAAACGCACTACCGACATACAAAAAAGTTAAAA
The DNA here is from genome assembly GCA_002049545.1 of Deltaproteobacteria bacterium tcs-42. Lineage (GTDB taxonomy): Bacteria > Desulfobacterota > Desulfuromonadia > Desulfuromonadales > Geopsychrobacteraceae > Desulfuromusa. The sequence goes on from LLYT01000035.1 coordinate 1,857, forward strand.
CCAACAAACTACCAATTATTTTATTCATTCTGAAAACTCCTTCCCTCCGGTTAAGTGAAACATAAATGAATTTATATAATTCAAACTTGTAAATATTCATATGCCAATTTCATGCCACCATCTCAACTAGTTGATTTTATTCATCATAAAGATCTCTGTTAGTTGAGTGTAAGCTTTTCCGACAAGTAGGAGAACGGGTAGAATAGAGAGCAGGTCTCACCAGCATTAGGTTTCAGCTTGTCTGTTTCCGCCCCTTTCGTCTGGCGGTGCCCATGTAGCGTTACCATAACTGTTTCAACCAGCCCTCCCTCATCAAACCGTGCGAGCGGTTTTCCCGCACACGGCTTTCCGATGTTCTTCACTGCACGTTCCGGGGTGGGGAGACTCGCCTACTTTCGCTTACGCGGCCATCCATGGCCGCTCTTCAGACATTCAGTCTGCGCTCACTTCGCTTCGAGTCTCGATCTATGACAAAACAAACAAAAAAACCGCTACCTGATCGGTAACGGCATTTTTGTTTGTTGGTGCCGAAGGGGAGACTCGAACTCCCACGCGAATACTCGCACTAGACCCTGAACCTAGCGTGTCTACCAATTCCACCACTTCGGCTTGAAGCGAGAGTTTTTATAGCAAATGGGTTTTTCCTTTGCAACTAAAAACGTGTTCACCTGTAGAAAAGCTTCAATCAACCCGCAAAGGTTTAACTGTCAGGGTTTTGTACTTAAGAACATTGACCAGCCCTGCCCTGCCCCCCTTGGGTTTGTGAACCGATTTAGCCTCAGCCAGCATCACTTGAACCTTGGTATCGTTTCTTGATTTTGAATAGCCGGCTGCGATAGAGGCAGCATAAGTGATATCAGCATCGGTAAAAGACTTCTTTGCGCTATCGGCTTTCAAAACAACATGTGAACCAGGGGCATGATCAACATGGAACCAGTAATCACCATTTTTGAGTATTTTTGTGGAAATCTCATCGTTCTGCCGATTATTACGGCCCCAAAGGACTTTAAAACCTGAGGGACTGATTGCTTTGTGAGGCTTCGAAGGCTGCAAGGTTCGCTTCAGGTGGAGGCGATTCTTATCCTTCAATAACCCGGCCTGGCGTAATTCCTGTGCAATCTCCTCAATGTCGGAATTATTTACAGTGTCTTTCAGCTGATAATCGAGTTGATTTATCCACTCAAGTTCTTCCCGGGTTTCCTGCAGACGACGCTGACTATGCTGTTGCCCTCGCTCCCCTTTTTTGTAGCGCTTAAAATATTTTTCCGCATTCTGCTGGGGCGTCAGAAGTTGATCCAGAGGGATGGTCACGGGTTCAGGGGGGAGCAGATAATAATTCTGCAACACAACCTCAGTCATCCCACGCTTTACCAGGTGCAAATTTGCCAGTAACAACTCACCTGCTTGCCGGTCGGTGTCGAAATTCTGCTGTTTTTGCAATTCTTTTTCTATACTGATCAATCTTTTTTTCAGTTTTTTATTATATCGACCTACGGTCTGTTGCAATTGCTTATAAAAATCGTGTTTATTTTCAGTACGTTCGGATTCACTGTAAAGTTTTTCGACGGTCTGGTTCCAGGAGCTGTTTATGGCACACTGAAGCAATTCTTCTCCACCCTGCTTCCTCTCGGACTCTATATTTTTCGGGAAGAGATACTCCACTCCCGCCAGCAAAGACCTTTGCCCTTCGTCACCATTGATCCGTTTCAATACATCAATGATCACCCCTTGATCATCAACCAGAGTCAGATTACTGCTTTTGCCAGTCAGTTCTATCATCAGCCTGCAGGCGCCCTGTTTACCTGTACATTCGAGTTGAACGATTCGATCATTGTTGACAATTTCAATTGCATGAATACGAGCGATTCGAGCTCTGAGCAACTGACAGAAACGGGGTGGGATGTGTGGATTTGGCCACGATTGCCCGGTCAAATGGAGTCGACTTTTCTTGGCTTCTGCCGAGATCAATAACCGCAAGGTCTCTTTACCGTTCCACAGTTTGAGGAGCAATATTTCCGGCGCAGGTTGATAAATCCGGGATATCCTGGCACCGGCTAGTTGTTCTGCCAATTCATCAACGATATGTTTGATCAATTCTAATTTCATAGCCGCAGTATAATCATCAAGACAGGTCTTTCTGCAAGCTAAAATAAGGATCTTCAACCTTCTTTAACCGCAGATAAATGTCTATGTGGAAAATATGTGGAAAATAATCTACAAATCTGGTCAAGATTTGTTAAAATCATCGACATCTAATCAAACAATGGAGAATTGAGATGACAAATAACTGGAGAATTGAAACACAGGCGGTGCAGGGAAGTTATGCACCAGAACCGACAGAGCCTCGTATCCCGGCAATCTGCCAGAGCACGACCTTTAAATATACCAGCGCAGATCACGTCGCTAAATTATTTGATCTCGATCTGGCCGATCACATGTACAGCCGGATCAGCAATCCAACCACCGAGGCATTGGAAGGTAAAATTGCGTTACTGGAAGGCGGCGTTGCTGCACTGGCAACCTCTTCGGGACAAGCGGCAGTGAGTGGGGCTATTTTTAACATCTGTCAGGCTGGTCAGCATGTTGTTGCTGCAAGTACTCTGTACGGTGGGACATATTCGCTGTTTGCCAACACCTTCCCGAAAATGGGAATTGAGGTCACTTTTGTTGATCCGGAAGCCGATATCAATGAAATCGGAGACGCTTTTCGACCAGAAACCCGTTGTCTCTATGCTGAGACCATCGGCAATCCCAATCTGAACGTCCTCGATTTTGATAAATTTTCCACTGTTGCCAAACAGATGGATGTACCGCTGGTCATTGATAACACCTTTGCAACTCCATATTTGTGTAAACCTCTTGAACTCAGAGCCGATATTGTTGTCCACTCAACAACCAAATACTTTGACGGCCATGCGACCAGCCTTGGTGGTATTATTGTCGACGGTGGCAACTTCAATTGGGACAATGGCAAATTTCCGGAACTAACTGAAGCTGACCCCAGTTATCACGGCTTAAAATATGTGGAAAAGTTTGGCCCACTCGCCTATATCGTGAAAGCCAGGGTTCAATTTATGCGCGATCTCGGTTGCTGTCCGGCACCGCAGAACAGTTTCCTCATCAACCATGGTCTGACAACACTCCCCTTACGCATGGATCGCCACAGCAGCAACGCTCTAGCACTGGCTGAACACCTGGAACAACACCCGGCAGTGAGCAAGGTTAACTATCCAGGGCTGAAAAGTCATCTCAGTTACCCACTTGCCAGTAAATATCTGCCAAAAGGGTGTAGTGGCGTCATGACATTTGAGATATTGGGGGGGCAGGAAGCGGGTAAAAAATTCATGGAAGCGTGCCAGCTGATTGCTCTGGTGATCCATGTCGCCGACGCTCGCTCAGGCGTTCTCCATCCAGCGAGTACGACACATCGCCAATTAACTGCTGAACAGCAACGCTCGGCAGGGGTTAACCCCGGAATGATTCGCCTCTCGATTGGGATTGAAAATATTGATGATCTGATTGCAGACGTCGATCAGGCGTTAGCCATCAGCCAGCAATAGTTCTTCACGGGAACAATCCACATAAACCACCTCCCCTTTCCACCATCCGGGGGCAGATATCTTCTGCTCCCGGTTTTTCCGGCCCATATTTCTGCCGGTTCTCACTGTAAACTTTTCCGACACAAAACCATAAAATACTATAAAAGATCGATATTTCATTAGGTTACCGACAGGCATAATTATTGCCGCGATACATAAAATTAATTTGTATTCAGAGGGAGGGGGATGACATAACTCCCAACAATATGGATTGATCCTGGAGGCCTACAAATGATGATCCCGGTGATGTACCCAGATGGCAGGCACGACCTGGTCAAAGAATTTACGCTATCCAGACTTATCGATGTTCAAGGTATTGTGAAGTTCAAAAGAAGTAACGGCTGGGTCAGCCTTGACTCCGGTAATATTCGTGCAACAGAATCCAACCAACCTTACTATGGGGAAGAAAGACGCCTGACAGAAACCGCAGCCGAAATGAGCAATTTTTTCTAAAGTCACAAACCATTTTCCAGCCGCACAATTTATGCTATGTTCCTGCGCTATGCAAAAACATACGCCTTTCCATATTGTCCTGATCGAACCAGAAATTCCACCCAATACCGGGAATATTGGCCGTCTGTGTGCTGCAACCGGAGCCCACCTCCATCTGGTTGGCAAACTCGGCTTTTCCCTTGATGACAAACACATGAAACGGGCGGGTCTCGATTATTGGCCGGAGGTCAAACTACATCTCTGGGAATCGTTGCAACACCTACAACAAGAGTATCCACAGGGATGTTTCTGGTACACCTCAAAAAAGGCAACCCGGAGTTATACCAACGCAATTTACAGACCTGGTGATTTCATTGTTTTTGGCAAGGAAACTCTGGGACTACCGGAGGAGTTACTTGCCGCTGAAAATGAACAAGCGATACTGATTCCAATCTTTTCTCCGGCAGTCCGGAGCTTGAATCTGGCAAATTCAGCGGCTATTATTCTGTACGAAGCGTTAAGACAAACAGGGCAATTGAGCACATAAAAAAGCCGGGCGCTTTGACCCGGCTTTTCTACGATATTTTCATTGATCCATCGCGCTATCAGATCATCCCAAGCAGCTTGCCACTCCGCTCAAGAAAACCGGCCATACGCTCTTTGCTGATCGCCTGATGTGACAACATGGCCAGATCATAGATTTGATCGATCAGCATTGCCGCAGACTCGCTATCACCCTCATCCTGCAACTTAAGGACTTTTTCAACGGCAGGGCTGGCCGTATTGACCATCAGGGTATGGTCAGAAAACATATCGGGCATCTCCCCCTGCCCCATCATACTGGTCATCTCCTTAAAACGTCTTGACTGTTCATTCAGAAGAATCATCCCCGGAACACTATCATCCTTGAGGGTCTCAATCCGGATCGTCAACCCCTTGATATCGAGACCATCCTTGAATACCTGCTCAATTCTTTCACCCCTGGTTTTATTATCTGCACCTGCAACGATCTCCTGACTGGGATCTGACTCCAGCAGATTTTCGGTGATATCAGAATCAACCCGCTCGAACTTCAGATCGGTATTTTTTGATTCGAGAAACTGGATAAAATGGTTATCAATCATCGCATCCAAAATCAACGCTTCCATACCCTGCGACTTGAACAACTTCAGATAGGTCGCCTGAGTCCCTTCATCATTGGAATAATAAACTTTGTTTTCGTGTTTCTCTTTGGCACGCTCCAGATATTCTGGCAATGTCGTATACTTCTCATCACCCGTTGCCTGATAGATAACCTGGTCTTTGACCTTCTCGTAAAATTTATCTTCACGCATCATGCCGTATTTGACAAAAGAGTGGATCGCTTCCCAGATAGGCTCAAATGCTTCACGATCTTTTTTAGCCAGATCGACAATTTTTGCCGCAACCCGACCGCTGATAACTTCGCGAATTTTACGAACCTGCGGATCATTCTGCAGATAGCTGCGGGACACATTGAGTGGCAGATCGGGGGCATCCAGGCAACCCTGTAGTGGGGTCAAAAACTCGGGGATCAGCTCCGGTGTATTATCGGATACAAAGACCTGATTACAGAACAAACTGATGTGGCTCTTGGTGACATCAAATTCGTTGGTCAAATGGGGGAAGTAAACGATCCCCTTCAGATTAAATGGAAAGTCGATGTTAAGGTGAATCCAGAACAAAGGATCGGCCGACATGGGATAAAGCTTACGGTAAAATTCTTTATATTCGTCTTCACTGATTTCTGATGCACTTTTGGTCCAGAGAGGATTCTTGTCGTTGATTTCCTCCCCTTCGAGGTTAATCGATACGGGGAGAAAATTACAGAATTTCTTCAAGATTTCACTGACAGAATCGTTTTCCAGAAACTCTTTTTCATCTTCATTCAGATGGAGAATAATCTCGGTGCCACGATCTGTTTTGTCAGTGGCCTCTAAACTGTAGCTGGTTGTCCCTTCGCAGCACCAATGAACCGCCTCAACATCTTTCTGATACGACAGGGTGCGAATTTCAACTGTATCGGCAACCATAAAGCTTGAATAAAATCCAAGCCCAAAATGGCCAATGATCTGATTTTTATCTTCGAGATCTTTAAATTTTTCAACAAAGTCTTCCGCCGAAGAAAATGCCACCTGATTAATATATTTACGCACTTCATCGGCTGTCATACCAATGCCATTATCAGCAACGGTTAGCGTTCCGGCCTCTTTATCAATGTGGATATCAACCTTATATTCATCGGCGAGTTGTAATCCATCAACCAGATTAATATTTTGCAGTTTGTGGATGGCATCAACGGCATTGGAAACCAATTCACGCAAGAAAATATCTTTGTCGCTGTACAACCACTTTTTGATGATCGGGAAGATGTTTTCAGTATGGATGGAAATACTGCCTTCTTCTTTTTTGACCTTGTCAGACATTATCTAACTTCTCCTTTGGTTATCGATTACTAGAAAGCAGAGAAACATAAAAAGCCAAGAGATGTTTGTCAAGAAAAAGGAGGGAAAACTAAAGAAAATATCAGTAGGCTGCCATCGACAGGATACCACGGCAGAAAAAAAACAACGCAAACAACATCGGAACGATGACATTCGTCAAAAAATGGAGCATCAATCCGCGGCTACGCCCCCAGATTTTTTTCATGGCAGTCAAACGAAAACATTCATTGTCATCAAGGAGGCGAAGCAAGGAAACTCCCACGACATAAATAGCAAAAATACCTTTAATCAGATCAACATCCATAACTCCTCCGAACAAACGATGTTTTATTCATTATAGCAAATGCGGATATTATTGCAACAATCTGACTTATAAGTACTATTCTTAATTTCTCATAAATAAAAAAAGGATCCCTCCAAAAGAAAGACCCTTTTAAAAAACAGCGGTAAAATACTGATCTATTAAACGACCCCGCAGCAAGCTACGGGGTATCGAAATTCTGTAGGGTGGGCAACTGCCCACCAGATTTTGCGTCACCAATCACAGGTGGTGGGCGGTGCCCACCCTTGTGATTAACGCGGCAAGCCGCGGGGAATTCGACCCAACATTGATTAAAATAATTAATTCTCGGCTAGAAAATATTTCTCATAAAAATCTTCAAGATTACCAAGATGACGGGTCTCATCTGCGAGCAGACGCTTAAACATGACAGCCATCGGTGCCCCTTCACAACCATTCATCAATCTCTTATAGAAATCGACAGCACTTTTTTCCAGATAGATTGCGTGGGCCAGGGCGGTTCTGGCATCAGCATCTGGTGCGATCTCTTTTTGCTCAAAAACGTAATTTAAGTTCATTGAGGGTATTTCCTGCTGTAATTCGGCAACATTGCGATCATGGCCGTCCAACAATGCCATCTCCAAGCGTTGCTTGTGATTCAATTCCTCAATCGCTGCTTCACGCAGAATCGCTTTGGCCTGCCGATCTGTCACCACAGAAATAGCGTGAAGGTAATTACGAAATCCCTCTTCTTCCATTTCAATCGCTTTTTCAAGGGCGGCTTCATAAGTGTAACAAACTCCATCTTCTAAACCCATAATCGTCTCCTGTTGGCAAAATTAATCAATAACAGCTTCAAACAAAAAATATCAATCGTAATGACATTAGTGACTTATATCTAATTCACCACTGCAGGTAAATATTGATAGCGTCGTTATCCCATGAGTTGTTGCGAAAGCATAAATATTCATTAGAGTTATTCACCAATGACTTTAACCAGCACCCTCTTTTTGCGTCGACCATCAAATTCACCATAAAAAATCTGCTCCCAGGGGCCAAAGTCAAGCCGACCATTCGTCACTGCGACAACAACTTCCCGCCCCATCACTGTCCTTTTCAGGTGAGCATCACCATTATCCTCGCCCGTATTGTTGTGGCGATACAGATTCAACGGCTCATGCGGTGCCAACTGCTCCAACCAACGTTCATAGTCCTGGTGTAAACCCGATTCATCATCGTTGATAAAAACCGAAGCGGTAATATGCATCGCATTACACAATAATAAGCCTTCATTGATACCACTTTCGCGTAAACAGTTCTCGACATCAGTCGTTATATTGACAAATCCGCGTCGGCTGGAAATTTCGAGCATCAGTTCTTTTCTAAATGATTTCACAAGCCTCTCCTGCAAAAGTTAAATAGAAGGTTATCGTTTCTCCGCCGCCAAACAGCGAGAGCATCAATATTGAATCAAATTCTGACAACCCGACCCGTCAATTTATTGATAATCTGGAGCTGGATTTTTAGCATTGATCCACGGATGACTATACCAGAGCCACCCCCCCTGTCGAGATTGAAGCGTTAAGGTGTATTTATTGCGCCGTCCGGTCAATGGACTCTCGGCAACCACCCGGTAACCACCTGCCTCATCAGCTTCAACCCGGCAGCGATTCTCCCCCTGAACGAAACAATTAAACCGGCGTGGATCAATCTGTTTCCCCCGAATCTGCAGATGTAAAATCGGGGGATTTTCACCAACAACCGGATCAAATGAGTCCTCTTCGGTCACCACCAAAGGCTTCATGGCCAGTTTAGACTTAAAGCTCTTGAGGGTGGCATATGGTCCCCCCATCGGAAAGCGCGGCAGAATATAGCGATTGTGGTCTGGATGAATAACGCCAGACTGTTGAGCAAACGCAGCTTTAAAACCAATTTTTTTAATGATTTCAACCACAGCAGTGGAATATTCCCCATAAGGGTAAGCAAAGAGAGTCGGTTTAAAACCAAGCTGTTTTTCAAATTGTCGTTGAGCTTTTTCTATATCGTCGCGAATCCGCTTTTCCCATTGCAAACAAGTTTCTCCCGACTGCGATTCAACCAGATAGGCGTGATTTGCGGTATGATTGCCAATCTCTACACCTTCAGAGGCCAGTTCTCTCAACTCATCCCAATTTAAATATCCTGACGTTCCAACCGCATCGGTGTTGACAAACAACGTCACCGGGATATCGTACTTGCGAATAATCGGCATTCCGACGTCATAAAAAGAACGATAGGCATCATCAACGCAAAATGAAACGGCGTGGTCTGGTAAAGTCGTTCCTTCAGCCAGATGTGTGGCGACTTCATCGAGGGAGATGACATCGACATTCTTCTCTTTGACATATTCCAGTTGCCGGGCGAAGACTTCTGCGGAAATATTGGTCGAAGGGTAGCGAGTTTCGTCAAAACGGTGATAAATGAAAGAGTTAACCTGTCCGGCATAACTGTGGGAGACGCAGGTCAGGGCTAACAACAGTCCTGTAATCAAGAATTTTTTCAGCATTTTTTGATCCCGAATGTGGTCAAGAGGCTCTGATTTTATTACGTAAATAACGGCGAATACTGTTCCGGGCTCGTGGCGTCACGGCCCATTCCAACCATTTGGGTAAAACTTGTGACTTTTCTGAAGTTTCGACAAAGATCTGATCCCCGTCAAGCAAGCGGGTCTTCAGTTGTCGGGTTCGTCCGTTGATAACTCCCCGACGGGCGTGTAACCCGAGCGAATCGTGGATTTCAAAAGCAAAATCGAGAACACTGCTCCCCTCCGGCAAGGTCCTTATCTCTCCCTCCGGGGTATAAACCTGTATCGTCGCAGAAGCTAATCGCATCGACTCCGTATCAAAAGCAGACTCCCCTTCCATCAAAGATCTGATCAGATCACGGAAGTTATCATGACGAAATTTAAAACCTGGAGCCAAAACTCCTGATTCATTGAAACGGTTCAGCTTTCGAGTGGTAATCTCAACTCGCAGTCGCTGTTCACCTGCCTGAACTGTGGTTTTTAACGCCTGATAGCCATGCTGCGAGGTTAAATTCAAATGGTCACGTAATTTCCCCGGAATGGGCGGAAATAAACCATGTAATATCCCCAGAAACAGGTAGGTGTCCATAAGGCGGTCGACCTGGACCTCCATGGTAAACAACGCCGAAAACCCACGTTGTTTAGAGCGGGACGATCCCACCGAAAAAGGGCGCCATCGATCTTTCATCAGGACATCAAGCTTCTGTTTTTCACAGGCATTGTTTATTTTTGCACGCACTTTGCGCAGAAAATCATCATTGATTTGCTTTTGTTGCGTAATAATCTGACCATAACTGCCGGCCCGACGCGGATACAGAACGGCAGAAGAGAGGGATTCCAGTTCGGTCGCCACATAACCCATCCCGAGATGTTGCGCCAGAGGGACGTAAATCATGCGCGTCTCCTCTGCAATCAATTTTTGTTTATGCTGTGGCAACACATCAATTGTCCGTAGATTGTCAATCCGATCCCAGAATTTCAGGCAGAGGACCCGGATATCATCAATCGCAACCAGCAAAGTTTTCTTATAAGTTTCCTTCTTCAGATCATCACGGGTCATGATTTCTGATGTCACCTTGGTCAAACCATCAACCAGATGGGCAACAGAATCGCCGTACTTCTTTCGAACGTCCTCAAGAGTGACGGGAGTATCTTCAACAACGTCATGCAGCAGGGCCGCAATAATTGACGGAAAATCCATCCAGTGACGTGCGGCCAAGTGGGTAACCCGAAGGGGATGAAAGATGTATGGCTCACCCGACTTACGAACCTGTCCCTGGTGGGAAGAACGGGCATCATTCAGGGCCTCTTCAACCCTGTCAATTTCATGATCGAGTTCGTCCTCAGACAGTTCCGCGCCATAATGGGTCACCAACAGTTCCATAATATCGGTCATCAAGCGCTGCTCTGTATGACTGTCAAATTCTGCCATAAAGCCTTCTTTATTTATCCCGGTGGCCAGGTCATATTACGGCCACCCAACAAATGAAAATGGATATGCCAGACCGATTGCCCACCCGCCTCATTACAGTTATTGACAACCCTGAACCCCTCATCAGCAATACCCAGATCAACGGCCAGTTTTCCAGCAACTTGATAAACATGTCCAATCAACTCGTTATCTGCGGGCGTCAAATCGAGGGTTGTACGGATATGCTTTTTCGGGACGATCAGAAAATGGTGTGGAGCCTGTGGGTTGATGTCGGCAAAAACCACCAATTGAGCATCCTCATAACGTATTTGTGCGGGTATTTCACCTGCAATAATCTTACAAAATAAACAATCGGCACCCATGACTATCTCCTGACGTGAGAACTAAAGGGAGAGAAAATACTAACAAAATATCTAACCAAAATACTAATTTTTTTCAATATTTTCTGCATATTTATTCGCTCTTCTGCAGGTAAATAAGAAATTCACGGTTACCTTTTGGTCCCAGCACAGGGCTCTCGGTGGTTCCAATGACCCGACAATTGAGGTTTATTGCCAGTTCACAAACTTGTTCCACAACCAGATCCTGCAGCTGACGATCTTTAACCACACCACCTTTCCCAACCTGCCCTTTTCCGACCTCGAATTGTGGCTTTATCAAGGCAATGACTTCACCATGATCGCTGAGAAGGGAGAGAGTATCGGGTAAAACTTTGGCCAGTGAAATAAATGAGGCATCGATTACGGCAAGAGCTGGGACATCGTCCAACTGGTCGGGCTGAAGATGTCTGATGTTACAACGTTCCAGATTCACAACCCGTGGATCTTCGCGAAGATTCCAGGCCAGCTGTCCGTAACCAACATCCACTGCATACACTTTTTTTGCTCCGTGTTGCAGCAAACAGTCACTGAAGCCACCCGTTGAAGCGCCAACATCAATCGCTATTTTTTCGTTCACATCGACCGAAAATTCGTGCAGTCCTTTTTCAAGCTTTAAGCCACCACGCGAAACATAGGGGATATCCTCACCCTTGAGACGCAGTTCAGCATCTTCCGCCACCTGGGCACCAGCTTTGTCAACCCGATGATCGTCGACGATGACTTTGCCGGCAAGGATTAAAGCCCGAGCACGCTCACGCGAACCTGCCAACTTGCGTTGAACCAATAATTTATCGAGACGTTCTTTCATGATGGCGATAATAGCAGCGCTTGGCCCCAAAAGGGAGGTAAAAGATGCAGTTAAAAGCTGTTATTTCTATGAGTTGGGATGATCTTGGATATATGACCTTATGCAACCACTTGACCAATCAAACCATCATTATGCAGACCATCAATAGCGACGCTGCACAATTCCCCCGGCTGGGCTGAATCGGCAGGAATCCGGACCGGAAGGTAGTTTTGTGACAGCCCCTTACGCAGCCCGTCCACCTCGCCCCCTTCCAGCACCAGTTCAAGTTGTGCATGGATAAAACGGTCTAAATAATTTTGCTGTTTTTGCACGCCAATCTCCCGCAACATGGCCGCTCGTTCTTTTATCAACGCAGCGGACAATTGACCAGTCATCTCAGCTGCCGGGGTTCCCGCTCGCTTACTGAACGGAAAAACATGCAGATGGCTGAATGGCAGGTGTTCAAGGAACCGACAAGTACGTTCAAACTGAGCATCACTTTCACCGGGAAAACCGGTAATGACATCCAGGCCGATTGCGGCATCAGGGGACAACCGATGAATATTATCCAGCAACGACGCAAAGAACCCGGTTGAATAGTGACGATTCATCCGCTGCAAAACTTCATCATCTCCCGCCTGCAAAGGGATATGGAAATGGGGACAAATCCAGTTTGACTCAATAACATATTTGTACAGATCTTCTGGAAGCTCTGTCGGCTCAACTGATCCCAACCGGAGACGACCAGAGAAGCCCGATTGTTCAATTCTTTTCAGCAGGGTTAACAGATCGGTCTGTGGCTTGAGGTCCTGACCGTAATGACCGATATGGATACCGGTCAGAACAATTTCCGGATAACCGTTCGCAGTCAACTTTTCGATCTGACTGATAATATCCGCAGTCAGAACCGAGCGGCTGCGACCACGGGCATAAGGAATAATACAATATGAGCAAAAAGCATCGCAGCCATTCTGAATTTGGACAAAAGCCCGGCTACGCTGTTCAAAGCCGGTCAGGCTGAGAGGTTCAACCACCTGACTGTTCCGGATATCTGCAACCCGTATCTGCCCCGCTTCACTATTGTCGGCCAGGCACTCCAGCAATTTGCCTTTTTCCTGATTGCCAATCACCAGTGAGACGCCGGGCAACCGATTTAATTGTTGCGGGTCGATCTGTGCGTAACATCCGGTCACAACGATACGAGCTTGCGGATTGAAACGTCTGGCTCGGCGAATCAGCTTACGCGATTGGGTATCGGTCGCAGCGGTCACAGTGCAGGTGTTGACAATAACCAGTTCAGCTCCAGCTTCAAAAGCAACCTGTCGAAAACCTGCCTGTCTTAATTGTTCAGCCATTGCGGCAGATTCAAACTGGTTCGTTTTACATCCCAAAGTGACGATAGAGACCGTTGTGTTCACTGAATCCACCCACCTCCGATGACCAGATCATCCGCATAAAAAACTGCCGCCTGTCCGGGAGTGATACCACTCTGGGGGGAATCAAAAATAACCCGGGCACGACTACCTTCCAGGGGTTCGACAGTTGCTGGTGTTTCTGTATGGCGGTAGCGGATACGACATAAGGTTGAAAATGGTTGTGTTGGCGCTGACCCAACCCAGCAGCATTGCTCGAGCAACATCACGGTACGACTGAGGTTCTGTTTTTCACCAACAATAACCTTCTTCCTGGCGGCATCAATATCAACCACATAAAGTGGTTCAGTCCAACCGATACCAAGCCCCTTACGCTGGCCAATCGTATAGCGATAAATCCCCTGATGCCGGCCGAGAACCTTTCCCGAAACATGGACGATTTCACCATCAACCTTTCCAGAGCCGCACTCCTGCTCGAGAAAATTCACATAATCCCCGTCGGGAATAAAGCAAATGTCCTGACTCTCGTCCCTTTCGGCAATCTGCAAACCAAACCGGCTCGCATGTTCTCGCACCTGCTGCTTTTTCAATTCTCCCAAAGGAAACAGGCAATGGGAAAGTTGTTGCTGGTTGAGGGTAAAGAGGAAATAACTCTGGTCCTTATTCTGGTCCGCCCCTTTGCGGATAAATCTTTGCCCCCCTTGTTGTGCAAGAGAAACATAATGACCCGTCGCGAGATAATCGGCCTGAAGTTCCAAAGCTTTGTCCAGAAGCAGACCAAACTTGATTTTTTTATTGCATACAGCACACGGATTAGGGGTCCGGCCGGTAAAATACTCGCTACAGAAATAGCTGATAATTTGCCGACGAAAGTCACTCTCAAAATTGACTGAGTAAAAAGGGATATGTAATTGTCCAGCGACTTTCTGTGCTGCGGCAACAACATTATTCGTGTGGCAACTTTCTCCCGCACCGTGTTTAGCACAAGCATCCCAATGGTGCATCGACAAACCAAGCACCTCATACCCCTGCTCTTTCAGCAGTGCCGCAGTCACCGAAGAATCAACACCACCGCTCATAGCAACAACAACTCGTTTTTTCACACCAGCCCCCATGTAGCAAAACAAAGAGGGCTCCACCGAAATAGAGCCCTCCATAGTTCATCCAATTTCCATTCTTTATGAACGACCCAGCAGCAAGCTACGGGGTATCGAAATTCTGTAGGGTGGGCAACTGCCCACCAGATTTTACGTCACCAATCACAGGTGGTGGGCGGTGCCCACCCTACTTGTGATTAACGCGGCAAGCCGCGGGGAATTCGACCCAACATTGATTAATGGTTTTGTTCTTTATAGTTTTTGATGGCTTCATGCAGGGCATCTGCCGCCAGGTTAGAACAGTGCATTTTTGCAGCGGGTAAGCCATCAAGAGCTTCAGCAACAGCTTGATTGGTCAATATCAACGCCTCGTCAATCGTTTTGCCAATCGCCAGTTCGGTGACCATTGAAGATGTCGCAATTGCGGCACCACAGCCGAAGGTCTTGAATTTAACATCCTGAATGACATCATCTTCAACCTGGAGCGAAATCCGCATGATATCTCCGCAGGAAGCATTACCAACCTCACCAACACCACTGGCATTCTCAATTTCACCAACATTGCGTGGATTGGAAAAGTGGTCCATGACTTTTTCTGTATACATAATATTTCTCCTATATCTTTTCTTTAACCTGAATTGAGTTCATTTTTTAACCAACATACCTGATGTATCCCTTCGTCCCTGAAAAAACCAGACCTGGTGGGACAAAATTATTTTGCGACGCGATCAGGCATAAGCTCTATGAACCATACGACAATCATCACACGACAGAGGTGTTGGCCCCTCACGTTTGTACAATGGGCTCATCTCTCTGAGCCGCTGAACGATCGCAGGCAACTCCTGCAAAATAAAATCTATCTCCTCTTCGGTATTATCCGAACCGAGACTGAACCTGGTACTGGAATGTGCCAATACAATATCAACCCCCATGGCTCCCATAACGTGTGATGGTTCCAGGGATCCTGAGGTACAGGCCGAGCCAGAAGATGCCGCAATTCCTATCATGTCGAAAAACAACAACAACGATTCACCCTCAATATAATCAAAACTGACATTCAACGTATTTGGCAATCGCAGATCGGCATCGGGATGTCCATTTAATTTGACCTCTGGAATTGAGGACAGGATTCCCTTTTCGAGCTTATCGCGTAAATTACGTACATAAGCATAATCTTTTTCCATATTCTGCAAGGCTGACTCACAGGCAACCCCCAGGCCGACGATACCCGGCACATTGTGGGTCCCTGCACGACGATTGCGCTCCTGATGGCCACCATGCATAAAGCGAGAGATTCTGGTTCCACGGCGCAGATACATCGCTCCAACGCCCTTGGGGGCACCAATTTTATGACCGGAGATAACCGCCATATCAACATTTGCCTTACGCACATCAACCGGAATTTTTCCGGCGGCCTGAACCGCATCGGTATGAAACCGTACCTTGTACTTTTTGGCAATTTCACCAATTTTCTCAATAGGAAAGATATTGCCGGTCTCGTTATTTGCCCACATGACAGAAATCAGAATTGTTTTATCGGTGATCGCAGCTTCCAATTCTGCAAGATCAAGCATTCCGTCCTGATCAACTTTGAGATAGGTCACAGCGAAACCGTCTTTTTCGAGCGCCTCACAAGTCTCCAGAACCGCAGGATGCTCAACCGCAGTGGTAATGATATGGTTCCCCTTCCCTTTGAGTGCTTCAGCCGTCCCTTTGATGGCATAATTATCCCCCTCACTGCCACACGAAAGAAAAATAACTTCAGCAGAAGCACAGTTGAGCAATTTCGCAACTTGCCCACGCGCTTTCTCAATCGCTCCACCAACCATCTGCCCAGCCCAGTGCACGCTGGATGGGTTACCAAATTGTTCACAAAAATAAGGCAACATCGCCTCTAAAACTTCTGGCTTGACCGCTGTGGTCGCGTTGTTGTCCATATAAATCTTTTTCACAAAAATCCTCCGGTTAAACTGGAAATTGATTAACTATTCACCGCTCGCCTGTTCAATTGCCGGCGACCGTCATTGGTTAAATCCTCAAGAGTCATAGAAGCAAGGAAATCGCGAATCTGATTCCCCAATCCCTGCCAGACTGATTGTGTCGTACATTCCATTTGACAGCCGCAACTACCGTCAGCATTCATGCAGGATAATGGCATCAGTGCTTCCTCAACGGTATCGATAATCTGGTCGATACGAATCTCAGCAGCAGAACGGGCAAGTATGTAACCACCACCCGGACCACGCACGCTGTTAACAATGCCCCCACGCCGTAACTTGACAAACAATTGCTCAAGATAATTCAAAGAGATTTTTTCCTGAGCCGAAATATCTTTAATCGAAACCGGCTCCCCATGACTGGTCAAATTCAAACTGACCAGAGCACGGACAGCATATTGCGCTTTCGTTGACATTCTCATCAGACAGCTTCACTCTCAATGCGTTCGTGCCGTCCCTTATTCTCGGCGTTGGCCAGTTCAACCTTCAATTGTTCCTGTTCATTCTGCAACTCATCTATCCGGTCTTCGAGTCGTCTGATTTGATCAAATGTACAGCTGACTGCTTTGGCGACCGGATCAGGAAGTTTATTATGTTCAAGGTCAAGGCCAGCACTTTTCTCACCGGACAGAACCACTCGCCCCGGGATACCAACAACGGTAGCGGTTGCCGGAACCTCTTTGACAACGACAGAGTTTGAACCGATCTTACTGTCATCACCAACGGTAAATGGGCCAAGTATTTTTGCCCCGGCACCAATAATGACATTATCGCCCAGGGTTGGATGACGTTTCTCTTTAGCCCAGGACGTTCCACCCAGAGTCACACCATGATAAATGGTACAGTTTTCACCAATTTCAGCGGTTTCACCAATCACAACACCCATACCGTGATCAATAAAAAAACCTCGCCCAATCGTGGCACCAGGATGAATTTCAATACCCGTCATAAAACGTCCGAGGTGAGAAACCAGACGTCCGAAAAACTTCATATTATTGTTCCACAACCAGTGGGACAGGCGATAAAAAATCATCGCATGAAAACCAGGATAACAAAAGACAACCTCAAACACGCTACGCACCGCAGGGTCACGCTTAAAAACAACCTTTAAATCTTGTTTAAGTTGAGAAAACATTTAACTTGACCTCCTCTTTATCCCTATTATCGCACAGACTAATGCGTCATTGAAAGGCTAGGCTATCACACACTTGATGTTATTTTATATCACGTGATCAGCCAACCAAGGAAATAACTATCATACCCGAGTATTTCTGTCAATTATTTTCAAACATTTTAGTCAGGTATTTTCTAACCTCAATTCAGTTTTAATATGACGATTGTTATGAACCTAATTGACGAATCGCAAAAAGTCGGGTTCACATGTTTTTTACCGTTGTTATCAGTCGACAACTGTACAAAAATCCCCTATAATGCACGAGTTTTTGTTGAGTTGATCCATTATTCTATCCCTATAAGGAGTGAACAGATGCCAGACTTCAAGTATCAGGATCCAATGCCACTCGGTACCGACACAACCAAGTACTATAAAATTGAAGGTTCCGAGCAGTTTGTCAGTATTGAAAATTTCGACGGTCAGGACGTTCTCAAGGTTGACCCACAAGCCCTGACAGTTCTCTCAAACACTGCCATGCGAGATGTTTCTTTTCTGCTTCGCCCTGCTCACAACGATCAAGTCGCAAAGATACTGAGTGATCCAGAAGCCTCTGAAAATGATAAAGTCGTTGCGATGGCGTTTCTGCGGAATGCAGAAATAGCAGCGAACTTCGAACTTCCATTCTGCCAGGATACCGGCACCGCTACGGTTGTCGCAAAAAAAGGGCAACAAGTCTGGACCGGAGTCAATGATGCTGAGCGGATTTCCGAAGGTGTATTTAAAACTTACACTGAAGAAAACCTGCGTTACAGCCAGACCGTCGCACTCGATATGTACAAAGAGAAAAACACCGGAACCAACCTGCCTGCACAAATCGATCTGTACGCAACCGAAGGGGATGCCTACAAGTTCCTGTTTATCGCCAAGGGTGGTGGTTCAGCCAACAAAACCATGCTTTTCCAGGAAACTAAAGCTCTCCTCAACCCGGAAAAGCTTGAAGATTTTCTCCTGCAAAAGATGAAAACAATTGGCACTGCAGCTTGTCCTCCCTACCACTTGGCATTTGTCATTGGTGGCACCTCGGCTGATGCCTGCATGAAAACCGTCAAGCTGGCAACGGCCCATGAACTGGACAATTTACCAACCGCAGGGAATGACCATGGTCAGGCTTTCCGCGATGTTGAACTGGAAGCCAGAGTTCTCAAAATGGCTCAAGAATTGGGAATCGGTGCACAGTTTGGTGGCAAATATTTTGCCCACGACGTACGGATTATCCGCCTTCCGCGTCATGGTGCATCCTGCCCGGTCGGTATGGCGGTCTCCTGCTCTGCCGATCGTAATATCAAGGCAAAGATCACCAGAGAAGGCCTCTTTGTTGAAGAGATGGATCGTAACCCAACGCGCCTGATTCCGAATGAGCTGCGCAATCAAAAAGGTCTTGCAACCGAAATCGATCTTGATCGGCCACTGAGTGAAGTTCTCGCTGACCTGACTCAACTGCAAGTGGGAGCTCCACTGCGACTGAAAGGGACGATCGTCGTTGGTCGTGACATCGCTCACTCCAAGTTCAAAGAGATCCTTGATAGTGGCAAACCACTGCCTGACTACCTGAAAGAACATCCAATTTATTATGCTGGACCAGCCAAAACTCCTGCCGGAAAAGCTTCCGGATCTTTTGGTCCAACCACTGCTGGGCGGATGGACAGCTATGTTGACCTGCTTCAAAGCAATGGCGGATCAATGATCATGATCGCCAAAGGGAATCGCAGCCAGCAAGTCACCGACGCTTGTGCCAAACATGGTGGCTTCTATCTTGGTTCAATTGGTGGCCCCGCTGCCGTTCTTGCCGAGGAAAACATCAAAAAAGTTGAGTGCATTGACTTTGAAGAACTGGGGATGGAAGCAGTCTGGAAGATTGAAGTCGAAAACTTCCCGGCATTTATTCTGGTTGACGATAAGGGTAACGACTTCTTCAAAACCCTTGGTCTGTAATCAACCTTGAAGTAAAAGTTCAGTACAACTCCAAGCCCCGGCTTTGACCGGGGCTTTTTTATGGCCAAAAGTCTAAATCTATTCTAAGATGAGGAGTTGGTGAATAAGCCCTGTTAATCCCGTCCAGACATTTATGGAATAACGATGCACAAAAACATCCTGGATCTCTACGACCGCACCATCCTTAAACATCCAATATTGACTATTTTTCTGGTGCTGCTCATCCTGGTCGGGGTTGGCAGCTACGCAAGAAATTTCCACCTTGATGCATCGAGCGATTCGTTACTGCTGGAAAATGATCAGGATCTCAAATATTTCCGGACAATTAATACGAAATACGGCAATGCTCAATTCCTGGTTATCAGCTACTCACCAAAATCCGATCTTTATGCTGCCGAGACATTAGCCGATCTACGCAAACTGCGTGACAGCTTGCTCCAGATTGAGCGGGTCGAAGCGGTCCGGTCTATTCTTGATGTTCCTCTTATCGACAGTCCACGCCTGAGCCTGGGGGATCTGAAAAACGGAATCAGAACCCTGGAAACACCCGGGATAGATATCGATCTTGTTCGCCACGAATTTGCCACCAGCCCATTCTACAAAACTTTACTGGTCAGCCCTGACGCCAGAACAACTGCACTGCAGGTACTATTCAAGCGCGACGAAACGTACCAATCGCTCTTGACTGAACGAAACTCTCTGCGTGAACAAAAACTATCGGCACCACTTTCGGCGGCCGAGACCGAAAGACTTGAAGAGGTCAGTAATAAATTTGATGCCTACAGTCTTGATCTTGCCGATCAGGAAGCGGACGATATCGCCAGAATCCGCGCCATTATGCAGCAGCACCATGATCGCGGCGAACTGTTCCTCGGTGGCGTGCCGATGATCGTAGCTGACATGATCGATTTCATCCGTCACGACCTGACCGCCTTTGGCATCGGTGTTCTGGTATTTATCGTTTCGATGTTATTTCTGATTTTCCGCCATCCCCGCTGGGTTATTTTACCGATGGTGTGTTGTTTTTCCTCAGTCATCTTCATGTTCGGATTCCTTGGGTTGATCGGCTGGAAAGTGACCGTCGTCTCCTCCAACTTTACCTCATTGTTATTGATTATCACCCTCTCCCTCTGCGTCCACCTGATTGTCCGCTACAACGAACTACACGATGAGATTCCCGGTGCCGACCAAGCCACCATGGTCAGGGAAATGGTCCGCAGCAAAGCGATCCCCAGCACATTCACCGCACTGACCACTATTGTCGCATTTGCATCCTTACTGACCAGCGATATCCGCCCGGTGATCGATTTTGGCTGGATGATGGCCATTGGTATCAGCTTTGCACTATTGATCTCCTTTGCCATATTTCCTGCCAGTCTGATGCTTTATAGAAACCCGGTCCAATTCACACCCAAATTTGATATCACTGGGATCATCACCCGTGCTTGCGCCAAGTGGGTCGAACAACGTGGCAAACTAACCATGACACTCTTTGCTGCACTGGCGGTCATAAGTGTCATCGGAATTTCAAAATTGACGGTTGAGAACCGCTTTATCGACTATTTCAAACCGACAACTGAAATTTATCAGGGGATGGAATTGATCGACCGGCAGCTGGGAGGGACGACCCCGCTCGATGTTATTATCGATGCAGATCCCGACTTCTTTGCTGAGCAAACCCAAGATGAGACATTTGCTGCAGATGACCCCTTTGCCGATGATTTTTTTGCAGACGAAGAGGCAGAGGCCGGTCTTTCCGGGAGCAGTTACTGGTACAACAGCTACCAGATCGACACCTTGAAAAATATCCATAATTACCTTGATGGCTTACCTGAAACGGGCAAAGTGCTATCAATATCAACCACACTGACAATGATGCAGCAACTGAATGAGGATCTCCCTCTGGACAATATCTCTCTGGCGGTTATCCACAAAAAGCTGCCGCAAGTTATCAATGCTTCGCTGTTTCGCCCCTATATGTCAGAAGATGGCAATCAGGTCCGTTTTTCCTTGCGGGTGATCGATTCCAATCCGAACCTGCGCCGCGATGCATTATTAAAGAAAATTCGCTTCGATCTGACTGAAAAATTCGATATAAAGCCCGAACAGATCCACCTCACCGGAA
Source organism: Deltaproteobacteria bacterium tcs-42 (assembly GCA_002049545.1). Lineage (GTDB taxonomy): Bacteria > Desulfobacterota > Desulfuromonadia > Desulfuromonadales > Geopsychrobacteraceae > Desulfuromusa. Next base: position 23,490 of record LLYT01000035.1, read on the forward strand.
TGTTCGTCCTTTACAACAATGTCCTGCAGAGTCTATTCAGCTCACAAATCATGACCATTGGTGTGGTTTTCCTCGTCATTATGGCAATGTTTATCATTCAATTTCGATCCTTACGTCTGGCGATCATTTCCATCATCCCGAATCTGATCTCTGCCGGAATGGTTCTTGGATTGATGGGGTGGTTGAATATTCCCCTCGACATCATGACGATTACAATTGCAGCCATTACGATTGGCATCGCCGTTGATGATACGATTCACTACGTTCATCGTTTCAATGAAGAGCTCGTTGTTGATGGCGATTATCTGGCTGCGATGAAACGTTGCCACGACAGTGTCGGACGGGCGATGTACTATACTTCAATCACCATTATTGCCGGCTTTTCGATTCTGACCCTGTCGAATTTTATTCCGACCATCTATTTTGGTCTCTTCACCGGATTAGCCATGCTGATTGCGATGTTCGCCAATCTGACTCTATTGGCCTTACTCCTGATCATATGGAAACCCAAGAATAAGGTATAAAAGATGAACGACCCCGCAGCAAGCTACGGGGTATCGAAATTCTGTAGGGTGGGCAATTGCCCACCAGATTTTGCGTCACCAATCACAGGTGGTGGGCGGTGCCCACCCTACATGTGATTAACGCGGCAAGCCGCGGGGAATTTTACCCACCATTGATTAAATAGCTGGCACTGAATGTCTAAATAGGCTAAGCTGCGCGTCTTTTGCCAAATCTCAACCAAATATCAACAGGAAATCTATGTCTGAAGAAAACGGTCAATCCTTTAAAGAACTCTCCCTGTCTCCCGAAGTCTTTAAAGTTATCAACGAAATTGGTTACGAAACCCCCACTCCGATCCAATCGCAAAGTATCCCTCCCCTGCTGGAGGGGCGCGACCTATTGGGGCAGGCACAAACCGGAACCGGGAAAACAGCAGCTTTTTCACTGCCGCTCCTCAGTCACCTCAACCCTAAGCTGAAAGCCCCACAGATTCTGGTTTTGACCCCGACACGAGAACTGGCACTGCAAGTTGCTGAAGCCATGCAGACTTATGCGCGACACCTTAAAGGGTTTCAGGTTCTGCCCGTCTACGGTGGTCAGAATATGGGGCAGCAGTTGCGGCAGTTGCAACGTGGCGTTCAAGCCGTTGTTGGCACACCTGGTCGAATCCAGGATCATTTGGGCCGCGGCACCCTCAAACTCGATAAATTGAGTTGCGTTGTCATCGATGAAGCCGATGAGATGCTGAAGATGGGCTTCATTGAAGAAGTGGAACAAATTCTTGCCCATGCACCGGAACAGCGTCAAACGGCACTGTTCTCAGCGACCATGCCAAAAGAAGTCTTGAACGTTGCTCGTAAACATTTACAACATCCACTTGAAATCAGAATTAAAAGTAAAACTTCAACGGTTGATAAAATTTCACAGCGTTTCTGGCAGGTGAAAGGGTTACACAAGTTGGATGCCCTGACCCGTATTCTTGAAGCAGAAGAAATTGACGGCATGCTGATCTTCGTCCGAACCAAAGTTGCCACCGTAGAGCTTGCTGAAAAACTTGAAGCACGTGGATTTTCCAGTGCCGCCTTAAATGGTGACATGACCCAGATGCTGCGGGAAAAAACTGTCGAACACCTCAAAAATGGATCTCTGGATATTGTTGTCGCCACCGATGTTGCCGCCCGTGGACTCGATGTCAAACGGATCAGCCATGTCGTCAATTACGACATCCCTTACGACACTGAAGCCTATATCCACCGCATCGGTCGAACCGGACGTGCTGGACGTGAAGGAAAAGCGATCCTGTTTGTTGCTCCACGCGAAAAACGGATGCTGGCAGCGATTGAAAGAGCGACCCGACAGCCAATCAAAGCCATGGCATTGCCAAGTCGCAAGGATATCACCAACCGCCGTGTCAACCAGTTTAAAGAGAAGATTTCCAGCGCCATGGAATCTGAGGATATGGAATTTTTTGAGGAATTGATCGACCAGTACCAGAGCGAGTACGATGTTGGTCACCGCAGGATTGCTGCCACCCTCGCCTACTTGCTACAAAAAGAACGTCCCCTCAATCCAGAAGAGGCATTTGTCGAAGAAGTTCGTGTAGAACGTCCGGAACGCAATACAGCTCCAAGGGGTGAAAGAAAAACCAGCGACGCGCAGATGCAAACCTATCGGATTGAAGTTGGTCGCAAGCATGGCGTTGAACCGGGGAATATTGTTGGGGCTATCAGCAACGAAGGAAAACTCAACAGCAAGGAAATCGGTCGAATTCGACTGTTTGACCAGTTCAGTCTGGTTGATCTGCCGAAAAATCTTTCTCCAGACGTATTACATAAACTGAAAGGGGTCTGGGTCTGCGATGAGCAGTTGCAGATCAGTCCCGATACAGGATCATACAAACCAGCAGCAAGAGATTCTTCCAAACGGCGAAAATTTGGCAAAGGGAATGCCGGATTTAAAAAGTTTGGCTCCAATTCCCGGAAACCGGTAGCAAGTCGGCGCAAGAGAGATTGAGGTGGCGGCTCTTCGACTCCGTTAAAGTAACTGTTCAGCAATGCCTTGAGGCACCCATTCCAAGGGCCACTTTACGCCGTCCATGGCCGTTCGACTGTCGCCGTCCGTGGCGACAGACGCC
>LLYT01000036.1 GCA_002049545.1 Deltaproteobacteria bacterium tcs-42
AGATACGTAGTTTTTCTTCTTCATTCATGAGCACCTCCACAGTGGAAATGCTCAGAAGAATAAAGGGTGGCTATTCGATTGTCAGAGATCTATTTTGTAAACGATGTCCTGGCACATTTTTTTGTCTACGATGTGCTGGCACTTAACATCTAACCATTAAAATTTCTGCTGAAAGAGACACATGTCAAAACCGGTCAAGATTGATATAGCTGTTCCAAATCAGACCAAATATCTCGGAATGATTGGGCGGATTGGAGAGAGCATGGCCTACTCCCTGAAGAGTTATCAGGGAAACCGCCGGGAACTCGCCTACCACCTTAATCTGGTTCTGACTGAAGCCTTGGCCAATGCCATTTGCCATGCAAACAACTTCGACCCGGACAAAGAAGTCAAAGTGTCTATCTCCGCCTCTGAGCAAAAGCTGATTATCAAAGTTTTTGATCAGGGGCTGGGATTTGATATAGAAGCACTGGCTAAGCTTAAAGCACAAGCCAGCGATGAGGGGGGGCGTGGTATCCAGATTATTTTTAAATTAATGGATCAGGTCAAATACGTTCAGCAGGGAAACGATAACGTTTTGGAAATGACTAAATATCTTCATTGAAACTGGAGATTGCCATTAAATCACGCAAGTCCAGACAAACGCCAGACCTGCCCGGCAAAACAGAGAAACTGCTCAAAGCAAGCCATAGCCCTTCGCTAGCAAACGACTTTTACCTCTCTTTTTCCAACTGATCGATAATTTTTTGTAGCTGCCCCAAAGTCTGCTTGAGTTTGATCTCTCTGCCGGCAGTTTCATGTGAGTGAGATTCACTCTTTTTCAAAGCAACTTCCATTGCTTTTCTGGTTGCAGAAATTGTTTTTTCCAACTGTTCTGACAATTCAACGCCGAACTGACGGAAATTCTCATCCAGCCCACGCCTTAAAGCCCAGTTGATCTGCTCGACATTCTGATTAAGCAATTTCCGACTTTCTTCTTGCAACCGTCTCACAGTCCTTTTACGGCGAAATTTATTGGTAAAAAACTTACGTGAAATGCGCTGCCCGACAGGATCCATATCAGAGATAAACAAATCGTTACTCCATCCCGATATTTCAAACTTGGTATAGGAGCGCCCGGCAGAAGGGGCGTGATAGGGAATATCAAAAAGCTCGGCAGCAATCTGTCTGACCTGTTCAATCAACCGATTACTCCGTTGCTGATGGAGGGTCAGTAACTCTGTCGCTTCAGCTCTGATGATTTCTGCAACCTTACGCATAGCTGGAGAAAAAAATACTGGGAGTTCCTGTGCTAACGTTTCGCGTACCGAACGTTCTAACTCTTCAATCTCGACAACCGATTGAATATGGTTTTCCAGCTGACCGATAATTTTCTCATGAGCCTGGTGCCGGACCAGCTCGACTTCTTTCGTCAAACGATCAGTCACCCGTTTCAGATCGCCGGATAAAATATCCTGGACAGCCTGTTTTTCACGTTCCACATCGGGCAAAGATTGCCGAAACTGCCCAATTCGCTGCTTCAACTCCGCTTCGGGTAACATTAAAGCACTTAAGGAAAGCTGCAACTGCATAATGGTATTATTGAGCTGATCGGAGGTTCGGCGCTGCAGGGAATCATGAAGAATATGCTGCTTTTCCCGGGCAAAAAAATCGATCAGATTCTGCTCAACCCGCTGCATACCGCTTTTCTTCCAGCCTTCTGCATCACCAGCCAGACGTGCTTCCAAGCCTTTACGAGCAGAGACCGGCAACACTTGTGGGACGCCGTCGCAAAGGGGGGCTAATTGGTCGGCCAAAAACCTTAAAGAAGTATTTATTTCATTTTCATCAAGAAAATCGACTTTATTCAAAAGAAAAAAAGTTCTTGGCAAGCGTTGCTGAATCTCTTTGAGATAATCCAGTTCGATTTCAGTAATGGGGGGATCGGGAGAAACCAGAAAAAGTGCCGCATCACATTGCGGAAGGACCTGATATGCCACTTCAGTATTGTGTTTATGGGTCGAGCCGATACCGGGAGTATCGATCAAAACAACCCCCTGCCTCAGCATTTCAGCGGGATGTGTAACATCCACTCGTTTCACCTGTCGCCGATTATTCGGATTACCTGTTTCGGTCACATGCTCGGTGAGAAAATCGGCCAATGATGGGCTGGAAGACAAGGAATATTTAACCGGTTCAGCCTCTGTTGCAAAACAAACCTGAACCTCGATTTGGTCGGCAGCACTGATAAAGGTGGGAATTGCTGTCACCGGAAGAATATCTGTTGGTAGTAGTCTATCCCCAAGCAAAGCATTTAACAGGGTACTCTTGCCACGTTTAAACTGCCCCAGAACAGCTAAACGAAATTGCCCGGCAACAAGACGGTGATGAAGTGCTTCCAGCTCACTTCGACCATCAGAATAATCATCGTCCAGAGCAGCAAGACATTCCTGTGCTTGCTTTAAAATCTCAATCAGACCAACCTTGTTACCAGGTTCATCCAATTCCAACGGTTCGTACATTGATAACCCTCACAAAAAGACATTCCAGGACCGACTGGATTGAGCAATGTCCAGTTATAGATTTGCATGGTTGAAATCGTGTTATTGTAACCATTCCCCCCCCAAAACCGCCACCATCAAGAAAACAAGTCGCTACTCAGATAACGTTCTCCAGAATCGGGCAAGATAACCACGATATTTTTCCCCGCAAACTCAGCTTGTTCAGACAACCTGGCAGCTACAGCAGTTGCCGCACCACACGAAATTCCAGACAGCACCCCTTCCTCCCGCGTTAAACGCCTGGCATATTCATAAGCGTCATCATTACTGACCTTTTCAACGCGATCAACCATGGTCAAGTCAAGAGTTTCCGGGATAAAACCAGCACCAATCCCCTGAATTTTATGTGGACCGGGCTGCAACATTTCGCCAGCCAGATATTGGCTGATCACTGGACTGTCCTCCGGCTCTACGGCGACAGAAAAAATTGATTGACCCCGAACCTTTTTTATATAGCGTGAAACGCCACTGATCGTTCCACCCGTTCCAACCCCGGCAACCAAAACGTCAATCTGCCCGTTCAGATCATCCCAGATTTCCGGTCCAGTAGTTTCCACATGAATTTCAGGGTTCGCTGGATTTTTAAATTGGTGCAGCAGTAGATACCGCCCGGGATCGTCCTCTACAATTTTTTCCGCCTCATTGACAGCCCCGGCCATTCCCTTGGGACCAGCGGTTAAAATCAGCTTCGCTCCAAAAGCCATCAGGATTTTGCGCCGTTCAAGACTCATCGTCTCTGGCATCGTCAAGGTCAACGGAATCCCTTTGGCTGCTGCGACAAAAGCAAGGGCAATCCCGGTATTGCCACTGGTCGGCTCGACAATTTCCATTCCACGCTTCAAGGTCCCCTTTTGTAGAGCATCGCGAATCATTGCGGCTCCAATGCGGCATTTGACCGAATAAGCGGGATTACGTCCTTCAATTTTTCCATAAACATTTGCCCCACCAGGAGCAATCACCCGATTCAGCCGGACCAAAGGTGTCCGACCAATTGAAAGGGAATTGTCAGCAAAAATTTGCGCCATTATGGTCTCCTCTATCTTATAATGTAAATTCACGTTGAAGCATCGGTTTAGTCAATTCATGACTGTCACACAACCAACACGTATTTAAAATATAAGCTAACACACTATCTCAGTCAACAAAGAGAGAGCTACTATTTTCCTGTTTCCAATTGTAAAACTGCAAATCTGCTAATGACATCGATTTTATCGTTCCATCACGCTGGTGGAAATCATGGACTTTAGCCCGGGACTTTCAGTGACTCCTTTTTTGGATCTATTTATCAGGGGATATTGCAGGGATTTGAAGGGGGAGGATTTATTCTGCCATACGATTTTTACGCAGGAACACGATCAAAGCACCATCCCCACCATACCGCTTTGGTGCCCGGCACCACTCAACAACCAGTTTCCTCCCTGCGGCAGACAAGAAACGTTCTGCTTCATCACGTAAAACCGATTTGCCATCCTCGGAATGCAAACCTTTTCCCGTGACAACCAACAAAGTCTGCCAGCCCTGATATTGTCCATCCTGAAGAAAGTGACGTAATTTTTTCTCAACATCAGCACGGAGACAACCATGCAGGTCAAGAGATGAATCAGGAGTCAATTTGCCCTGCTTCAACTGTTTCATCCGCCGCGGTGCCGCCTTGGTATCGGGCAGACTTTCATCAGGCAAATGATCCTCAAAACGGACGGAAAAGCCATCGACTGCAGAAAAAAACAATTCCTCATCGGTTTGATCGGCATCCTCAACTGGGGCAGTATCCGGTGCTAAAGATTCTTCAGAGGTCGGCTCTTCAGGATCGTCATTCGGGTTCAACTGCCTGACACCAAGCATCTCCATCTCCTCAGCGAAGGAGCCATAAACCTTTGCATAAGGGCGGTTTTTTTCAGAAGGCTGCGGATAGTTTTTTTCTGCTTCAGAAACAGCAAACCCCTTCAGATCTCTGAAAGGGTTACTATTGAATTCTTGTGTTTTTGATTTGGCAGTTTTTTTCTTTTTAGCCATGCAGAACCCTCAGCGTAAAACCTGCTTGCGGCGCCCGGTCATCGCTTTCGTCTGTTTTTTGATAATAGCACCCTGCTTTTCCAGGTGGAACTGATACCACATATCACCAAAACCCTTCATCTTCATCTTTTTACCCGATTCAAGCAGGTTCTTATTCTCCTGCAGACGCTCATCACTGGTTTTTTTAATCCCTTTATTCAACACTTCGATAGCTTTACCCCGCTCTCCGATACGATCCATACAAAAAGCATAAACCGCATAAACCATCGGTTCTTTACGATTACCCGAAACCGCTTTACCAAATGTCTCAACCATTTTACCGGTTTTGTTTTTCTTCATGTAGGTCACCGCAAGCATTGACATCCCCACCCAGTTACGCACAAAGCCTTTTTCGAGATAGGGAACGGCCTCCTTGAAATCACGCTTAAGGTAATAAATAGTTCCAATCTGTGAATGGATCTGTTGCTTGACATAGATTTGCCAGGCCCCATATTTCAAACCATCAAGAAGCTCTTTGACCGCCTTATCACCCCGGTTGGCCATCATATCACGCTGCGCGAGTTCCATCAGCGCACCAACTTTTTTCATGACAATCCGGGTAAGCAACATAAAAATCCCGGCAAAAACCACGGCAGAGACCGCCATCGTTATCCAGATATTAGGGGTGACAAACCTCATCATCAGGGCAGATGATAAAGCTGAGCAAGCAAATGAAATCAACAGATTGAGCATTGAGATAATCCTTTTACAGATAGATAAAAGTATAGATTCGTATCCAGCAAATTCCGGCGCTGAACATTAACAACCCGAGTAAAAAATGTCAAAACAATCGAAGGGAGTCAGCGATGATGATTCGATTATCTGGTGATCCAGTTCACTCCCATTGAGTTCGGTTATTTCATTTACAGGGACGTATGAACCCATCCGTGAGGCTGGAATGCCGCGATCCGGGCGTGAAAGTCGCAAGACGGCTATACAGAACTGCAGCAACAGCGGACGTCTAAATTCAGCAGGCCATCAGCCCTGCTGGCTGGCTGTCACCATCAAGGTAAGTTTTTGCCCCGGGCGAAGAATATGTCCGTGAGAAAGTTGATTCCAGCGACGTATTGCTTCGGTTGCAACATCAAATTGACGACCGATATCCCAGAGAGTATCACCGGGAACAACCTTGTAAACCAGTTTCCGTGCCGGACCTTTGTTTGATTTTGACTTCGCAACAACCCGCCCTCCCGGTTTCGAGACGGCAAGAATCTGCCCCGGATGAAGTAAATTACTCCACCCCAGCTTATTCCAGACCCGCAATTGTTTCTCAGTCACATGGTTGCGTCTGGCGATTGTCCAAAGGCTGTCGCCACTGCGAACCTTGTAGGTTCGACGACGGCTGCGGAGATAACTATCTTCCAGGGCATTGGCTGGAAGAGCAGTGTAGCCCTCCTTCAAAGGGAGAATCAGATTTTGACCAATCTGTAAGGCTCGAGGATTTTTTATATTATTCAATGCAATGATATCATCGACACGGATCCGATATTTTCTTGCCATAACCCGTAGCGTATCACCCGATTTAATCTGATGGCGGTGATAACTTGCCCGTTCCTCTCTGGGAAGTTGGGCATAGAGATTTTCCACCTGCTCAGCACTACCAACGGGGATTCGAAGTGGATAATTCTTTATTTCTGGAGGAGTACACCACCGTTTCAATTCGGGATTCAGATCTTTTAATTCCTGATAGCTGATACCACTGAACCTGGCAATAACTTCGAGGTCGGTACTTGTTTCGAGAATAATCGTTTCATATGCAAATGGCTCTGCAAAATCCAAATCGGTAAATCCATAAGCTTCCATATTTTTGACAATATGGAGAGCCGCCAGAAATTTGGGTAAATAATTCTTGGTTTCATCGCGCAACACCCGACCCTCAGTCAGAACCCAAAAATCGCGGCTGCCACTTTTTCTGATCGCCCTAAGCACTGTTCCACCACCGGCATTATAGGCTGCGACTGCCAGATACCAATCACCCTCAAAACGCTTGTGCAGGTATTTGAGATGCTTGGCAGCGGCACGAGTCGACTTTTCCAGGTTCAAACGCCCATCCTGCCACCAGTCATTCTCCAGACCATACATCCGGCCGGTACTTTCTATAAACTGCCAGGGGCCTGCGGCATGGGCCCAGCTATAAGCCCGTAGATTAAATCCGGACTCAATCATGGCCAGATAAGCCAGATCCAGAGGAACCCCCTCATCTGCAAACACCGTCTGGATTTTCGGAACGAAACGTCCAGCCCTTTCCAGCCATCTGCCAAAGGTTTTTTTACTTCTGCCGGTATATTGTTTAATCAATTTGTCAATACGGGCGTGCTCACTGAGGGGAAAATCACCAGAATAAGGGAGCAAGGATTGGGTCAGTAAATATTCGCTGATCGGTTCCGGAAGTTTTTTTGCCGACGGCAATTCAAACCTTTCAACAACTGGGGCATCTTTGACGACAGGGGTATTTGCAACAACAGCAAGCGCCGGATTTTCCTTATCGACATCGGGCTCATCGACTGAAACGACAGACTCAGATATGACCTGAGTTGCGGGGGGATTCCCCAACATCGACAGAGACGACTGGCAGCCAAAAAGTATTGGCAATAACAATATGGAAAGATACTTAAACATTCATGAGCTCCAACTCGTTGTCCACAAGCAAACATTGATGGGGTTGCAAAAAGTCCGCCCTGCGGCGTTATGGTGATTTTTCAGGACGATTTTTTTGCCTGGCCATTGCATGAATTTTTGCGAAAGCTGCAACATTAAATACAGCCAATAACAACCTAGCGAATACGACGTCTCAAGTCAAGCAAACATCCTCTTCCGGCCAGAAACGACGCTGCATCTCCTCGAGCAAAGGGCCAAAACTGTCACGCTTTAAAGCCGAAACAGGAACCCCATTATAACGACGACAGATATGGGGCAGATTCTCGGCAGAAACCTGATCAACCTTGTTAAACACCAGCAAACGCTGTTGCGGTCCCAGATCCAAATCATCGAGGACCTTGTCAACCGCTTTGATCTGTTCTTCATAGCGTGGGTTTGACAAATCAACCAGATGCAGTAGCAAATCGGCATCTTCCAACTCTTCGAGGGTCGCCTTGAAAGCACCGATTAAACTTGGCGGAAGGTCACGAATGAAACCAACAGTATCGGTAATGATAACTTCACGGTCGAGTGGAAAACGTAACCGCCGGGTCGCCGTGTCGAGAGTTGCAAAAAGCAGGTCCTCGGTCAACACGTCACTCCGGGTCAGTGCATTCAGTAAAGTTGACTTTCCAGCATTTGTATAACCAACTATCGAGACAATAGGCAACCCTGCACGAATCCGTTTCTGGCGTCTCTGAACCCGACCCCGGCCAAGAGAATCGAGCTGTTTCTCCAACCGGCGGATTTTATCACGGATCCGCCTTCGATCCGTTTCCAACTTGGTCTCACCCGGCCCACGCCCGCCGATTCCCCCCATAAGACGGGACATGGCGGTCCCTTTTCCCGACAAACGGGGGAGAATATATTTCAATTGTGCCAGTTCGACCTGAACCTTTCCATCCCGGGATTGCGCACGCTTTGCAAAGATATCCAGAATTAACTGACTGCGGTCAATAACTTTCATTTCAGTTGTTTCTGAAATCGAGCGAATCTGATTCGGGGTCAAATCCTGATCAAACACCAACAATGTTGCCCGTTGCTGCAGTGCACGAATGATAATTTCCCGCAGTTTCCCCTCACCGACAAGAAACCGGGGATTCAGTTTTCGTGGCCGCTGGATAACTTGATCAATCACAACCAGATTGGCAGTTCTGGCAAGCTCATCAAGCTCAGCCATAGAATCTTCCACCCGCTGGCGACTCGCCTGCCCCACGGAAATCAGCAACGCCCTTTCCCGGCCATCGGCAAGATCAATCGTCTCCGCAGCAACCCGCTCCATCTCCCGATCAAGGGCATGGATAAATGCGGAAAAATCGAGAACAAAGCGATGGAAATCTTCCAGTTCAACCAATTCTATTTGTGATTTTTGCTTTGTTGGCAGCAGGTGTGCGTAAGAGAAATAGGCCGGCAAGCCATCATCGCCGACACCGATAACCGCCATCGCATCCAATCTGAGCAGCTCCAGATCGGTCAGATCATCCCGGCTTAAGGGTTCCCGTTTTAAATGGGTGTGGACACAACGCAATCCACGCAAACCACTTCGACCCAAGCTGTACCTGGTGAGGTCGGGAATGACAATTTCACGATCATCACCAACAATGACATACTGGATCGCCCCGGAACGATCAATGATCAATCCAAGCTGTCGCTTCAACTCGTGAGACAGCTCGGTCAAATAGCGTGCAAGCGCTCCGGTAATGAGTGCATCAGCAGGCATCTTGCGCCGGTAGATCCGTTCCAGTGCTTTGACCTGACTGGCCTTCAGACCACTGATTTTGCCTTCAATCATTGCATGAATCCAGGTTTATGCATAATAAGGGGCATGACAAAATTGGGGGCACGTAACCATGTACATGCCCCCAATTGTTCATTGATTTGCAGGGATTCTAACCAGCAGCAATATTAAAGCCGCCATCAACGTAGTGAACCTCGCCGGTCACACCAGATGAAAGATCAGACAACAAATAAAGTGCCGCCTTGCCAACATCTTCCTGATCGACCAATCGCTGCAATGGGGCACGCTCCTCAGCCACACTCAACTTCTTCTTGAAATCGGCAATCCCTGCTGCCGCCAGAGTTTTAATCGGCCCAGCTGAAAGGGCATTGACACGAATCCCCTGCTCACCCAGCTCGGCTGCCAGATAGCGAACCGATGACTCCAATGCGGCCTTTGCCACCCCCATAACATTGTAAGCTGGAACAGCACGAACCGAACCAAGGTAACTCATAGTCACAATACTGCCACCTTCTGCCAGAACCGGCAGCGCACAGCGAGTCATCGAGACCAGAGAATAGGCACTGACATCCAGCGCCAGGCGGAAACCTTCGCGGCTTGTCTCGCTGAAAGGACGTTTTAAATCTTCACGATTAGCAAAAGCAATGGCATGGACAACAAAATCGATCTTGCCCCATTGCTTTTCCAGTTCACTGAAAACAGCAACCATCTCCTCTTCATTCTGGACATCACAAGGGAGGATAATGGTAGAATCAAGACTTTCAGCCAATGGCCGTACGCGCCGCTCCAATGCCTCATTCAAATAAGTAAATGCCAGCTCAGCGCCAGCCGCACGCAACTGTTGAGCCACCCCCCAGGCAATACTTTTGTCGTTTGCAACACCAAAAATAACTCCCCGTTTCCCAGCCATTAATCCCATAATCTATGTCTCTCCTTGGATAACAATTTAAATTGGACGCTCTTTTTAACAAAAGCGGAGAAGGAAGGCAAGTCGAGTTGATCTCAGGAGCTTCGACCGAACCGCAACGATTCGGGAAACAAGCTTTCTGTGTCGGGCCGGGGTCGCCTTTGATCCCACCCTGGCCATCTATTTTCCGGACAACGCCCTTTCCAGCAACGAACTGACCGTTTTCACCGGAGAGAGGTAAACCATGGGCGGTGATACCGGAACTTCCATTCTTTTGCTGGATGGATGATCCTCAACTTTTGACCAGATTCAATTTCGCTATGAGCGTTTAAATTTCCGGGATCGAGATTCCCCGTTCCAACAGCTCGCTGATACCTTCCGCAGGCAGCGGTCGGCTGAATAAAAATCCTTGCGCCTCGTTACAACCATGTGATTCAACAAACTCGCGCTGCTCGGGGGTTTCAATTCCCTCGGCGGTAATGTTGAGATTCAGGCTCTGTCCCATCGCTATAATCGCCCTGGTGATAGCTTCTCCATCGGGATTTTCACCGATATCCCAAACAAAACTACGGTCGACCTTCAAACGGTTAATCGGCAATCGTTTCAGATAATTCAACGATGAATGTCCTGTGCCAAAATCATCAATCGAAAGTTCAACCCCCAGTTTTCTGATCTGCTGCAAAACAGAGATCGCCTGTTCCGGGTGTTGCATAATAAAACCTTCTGTAATCTCAAGCTCCAAAGAACCGGAAGGGCAGCCAGTTTCCAATAAAACTTTTTCGACCATTTCGGGTAGATTTTTCTGCTGAATCTGATGCCCGGACAAATTGACAGCAATTCGACGCACCCCCATCCCCTGCTTACGCCAAGTCAGTAACTGTTCACAAGCTGCTGTAAGAATCCACTCACCGATCGGGACAATCAGACCGGTTTCTTCGCATAGAGGGATAAATTTGTCCGGGGGAACCAGCCCCAGATCGGGGTGTTGCCAACGGACCAAAGTTTCCATAGCCACAATCTTCCCGGCAGGGAGTGTCACTTGAGGCTGATAATACAAGATGAATTCGTTCCGTTCCACCGCCCGGCGCAAATCGCTTTCCAGCTGAACCTTTTCGATAGCGGCCTCGGTGAGCTCTGAAGAATAGACTTGATAACAGTTTTTCCCCTCTTCTTTGGCTTTATACATAGCAGTATCAGCGTTTTTCAGCAGACTCTGAATAGACTTGATAACAGTTTTTCCCGTCTTCTTTGGCTTTATACATAGCAGTATCAGCGTTTTTCAGCAGACTCTCAATATCTTCATCCCCGGAAAATCGAGCGATGCCGATACTGCCACTGACATAAAGTTCATGCCCCCCTACCATAAAAGGTTTCTGCAAGCTCTCGAGTAGTTTTTGGGCTCTGGATTCAGCAAAATAATCGGCACCGATTGACTGCAATACAATGACGAACTCATCGCCACTCAAGTGGGAAACCGTATCAACTTGACGGCTATGTTCCTGCAAGCGTACAGCTACCTCCTTGAGAACTTCATCCCCGGCACTATGGCCAAGGCTATCGTTAATTTTTTTAAAATTGTCCAGATCAATAAACAGGACAGCGCCACGTTCTTTTTCCCGTTTTACCTGTTGAAGAGAATGTTCCAGACGAGCATAAAGTAACAACCGGTTCGGCAGACCGGTCAGAGAATGGTAGTGAGCCTGATATTCAAGGCGTTCTGCCGCTTGCTTGAGGGCGGAGATATCAGAAAATACGGCAACATAATTGATCGTCTCACCCTGATCATCCAGAACCGAAGTGATCGTCAATAATTCCGGATAGACCTTGCCTGCTTTGTTTTTATTCCATATCTCTCCGCGCCACATCCCATTTTCCGCCAGAGAATCCCACATTTCCCGATAAAAACTATTGTCATGTCGCCCCGATTTCAACAACCTTGGGTTCTTTCCCAGCACCTCTGCTTCTGTATAGCCGGTAATTGAATAGAATGCTTGATTGACTGCCAGGATATTCCCATTTTTATCGGTAATAGTAATCCCTTCGGTCGTACTTTCAAACACCTCGGCCGACAGCCGGAGTCTTGCTTCCCGCTCTTGTTTTTCAGTAATATCACGGCAGCGGGAAACCAACCCGGTGGTTTGACCTTCATCATCAATGTATGGCGTCAAAGAGACATCCAGATACCTTCGTCCCTTCCGGGCAGAATCGACCCAAACCTGAAAAGATTGCCGCTCGCCGGTTAAACAACGATCGAGATATTCCCTTATATGACATTCGTAGTGTTCGCTGCCTATAACATCAACCACATTACGGCCAATAATTGCGTCCGCATTAACCCCGAAATAGTCGGCATAGACTTCATTGACCGCAAGATAGACATGGTCACTAGCGTAAAAAGCGATCAGATCTGTGCTGGTTGACATGATCTGTTCAAAGCGTTTCAATCTCTCAATATGATGCTCCCGCTCGGTCACATTCTCCATATAGTGGACAGAGTAGAGATATTTCTCCTGATCATCAAAAATGGCAAATGATTGTGAGCGGAAAGTTTGCCCATCAACGGTCACATCCTGCTGTATCGGCAGACACTCTGAAGCGTCCTCCTGAATTGCATCAATACAACCGGGCAGAGCCCCCTCCCGCCGCGGAAAAACATCCCAGTAAAATTGACCATACACATCAGCAACAGGACATTCAGCCAGATCGAGATAGGCCTGATTACTCTTGATAATTCTTCCCTTTTGATCATGCAAAAAGACAGCAAAAGTGACCGAATCAAAAGCATCGGTCCAGAGTCTTTCCGATAATTCCAGTTCACGGGTACGCTCAGCAACCTGTTCCTCCAGGGATAGGTTGAGAGCCAGAACTTCGGCATGACTTTCCTGTAATTGCCGTTCGGTCTGTTGCAACTGCTCAACCGTATTTTCCAGACTGCGTTGTGCAATTAAAACTTGCCGAAAGATCATGCCGATAAATCCAAATACACAAAGAACGGTTGCAATCACCCAAAGTATTTCGACCTGTTGATTCTCCTTTCGTGCGGCAGCAGTTTTATTTTGTAACGACAACAACTCCAGGTTGGCTTCATAGGCAAGCTTGTTGGCGTCTTCTGTCATTCGATCGAGTTGCAAATCGATATCCCTGGCAAATAGTCGCAACTGTAAACCTGCTTCCTGCAACAACTTTCCCTCGGGACGATTCAACAGACGATTACGCATTGCGGTCATCTTGATTGTCTGCTCAAGCTTTTTTTCCAGAACAATCAGCTGGGGTCGCAGAGTCTGAACTTCAAGGTTGTCAGGTTGCGGTTTTTTCAGGGAATAAGTAATTGACAGAGGGGGGCCATCCTGATCTGGCAAGTTTAGTAGCAATTGTCGTGATAAAGTTCCACCATCGGAAAGGACATTCAACGCGGTATGAACTTCCACAAGAGTCGATTTGAGACTATCAAGTAACATTTTCTGACGGTCATGATCCGCTGAGACCAGAATCTTATAAAAATAGGTAGCGACCCTTTGCAAATCACTGCCTATCAGTTCACCCAGTTCTTTTTTGGCCGTAAGATTCCGGGTTTCCAAATCCATCGTTTGTTCAAAAGAATGAAAATTATTTTGCCGGATAACAATCAGTGAAAACCCGGCCAGAACAATACCAAAAGTCAGCAGCAGGGGCAGAATAGTGCGTGCCATATGGGGGGAAGTAGATCTCATGAATGATTCCCAAAACCATAGCGTGAAAAAAGAGGATGTCCTCCATCTGCCCTGTTCAATGCTATAAAGCATCGAGCCAGCTCCAGGCAGTGAACCATATTCAACACACCAGGAAACAATACATGGCAGGGATGGAATCGATTCATTTTTTCCGTTTTTTCATAGATAGCGACTTCATGCACCGTTGAAGCATAGTTGCTTCACAATAGATCAACAGATCCTTCTTCATCACCACTTCCGCAGGCTGACTCTTGCAACCTCAAGAAAAAAAATAAGGGCTATATTTGTTATAGCCCTTATTTTTCTGATAAATTATTTAAAATTTTCCAAATTCATCATCATCAAGCTTGATATCGGGTTGTGCGGAAGACGTATTCATAGCCCCCCATCCTGCCGATTCTATCGCCGGAGCTTTAACCGATGGTGCCGCTTGTGGTGCCGGCATCGCTGCCGGAGCCCTCATTTGGTTCTGCTGGGTATTGGCCAGAGTAAACCGGCTGAGCATGTGTTTCAGGTGAGCGGACTGGCTCGACAGTTCCTCTGCTGAAGCTGCTGATTCTTCAGCAGTCGCGGTACTTTGTTGAACCGCTTGATCGATTTGACCCAACCCTTGATTAATCTGTGAAATGCCTTGAGCCTGTTCATTGGATGAGGCTGCAATTTCGGCAACCAGGTCGGTCACTTTGGTCACCGAGCCAACAATTTCATCCAGTGCTTCAGATGTTTTTTCTGCTATTTGAGCTCCGTTATCGGTCTTTTCAACAGAACCTTCAATCAATTGAGCTGTCTCTTCAGCCGCTTTGGCACTACGGGCAGCCAGATTGCGAACCTCTTCTGCAACAACAGCAAACCCCTTACCATGCTGTCCTGCGCGAGCTGCTTCAACGGCAGCATTGAGAGCCAGCAAATTGGTCTGAAAAGCGATCTCATCAATAACCTTGATAATTTTGCTGATGTTCTGACCTGCTTCGTTAATTTCGTTCATCGCTATAACCATAGAACCCATCTGTTCGCTACCCGATTGGGCAGCAGCTTGAGCACTATTAGACAACTGATTGGCCTGACTGGCACTTTCAGCACTTTGCTGGGTTTGACTGCCGATCTCATTCATTGAGCTGCTGATTTCTTCCAGAGAGGCCGCCGATTCAGTTGCCCCCTGTGAAAGACTTTGTGCCGTATCTGAAACCTGCTGGCTACCTGAATCAATCTGGGCAGAAGCCCTGTGAACTTCGCCCAGAACATCATTGAGATTGATAACCATATTTTGAAAAGCTTTGCCCATAGCGTCTTGATCTGATGCAACCTTGACCTGAACCTGAAGATTACCTTTGGCAATCTGCGTTGCCTCTTCAGCCTTGCCTTTCAAACTTTCGGTCATTTTATTAATCGCATCCGACAGAACGCCAATTTCATCTTTGCTTTGATAGTCGACAGAGGCAGACAAGTCACCTGAAGCAATTTTTTGTGCCGCGTTGACTGTCATCTGCAATGGTCCGATGACGATCCTGGTCACATAAAAAATAGTCGCAAACAAAATAACCACCAACACCAGAGCGCCAATGCCAAAATTCCAGTTGATCGAACTCATGGTTTTTGAACCAGAAGCCTTAACCCCCGCTATGACAGATTGAATTTTTGACATATCGTAAACAAGGGCTGCAACACCAACGGTTTTACCGGAAAAATCGGCGATCGGAAAGGTCGAAACAAGTTGGTTATCAACAACTTTCTGGCTCTCTTCACTCCGCCCGGCATCCAGGAGAGCAGATGTAACCACTGGATTTGTCACTGACTTATCAGTCGAAGAGGTAAAAACATATTGACCATCCAGAACTGGATTCTTAGTCGGGTCTTGCAGTTTAGTTGCGATTGGCAATAGATCAGACAGCATATAAACAGCAATCTGATAACTGTTATTGACGTGATTAGCCTTGAGTACGTCACCAAAGGGAACCAGCACCTCACACGACCCAAGATGCTCATCTGCCTGGCTTGTTACAGCCGAAAGACCACGAACTGCAAAGCCACCGCGGCCTATCTCAATCCCTTTAAGGGCTTTATGATCCCCCTGGTTGATTTGCACAACAGTATTACGAAATGAGGTTAAATCATCGGAAATATCAACCTTTTTCCCATTGCGTTTAGCCTGCCAGCCATCTCGCCACAAACGCACCAGGCTCCGCCCGTTAGGGGTATGAAAGTGGACTTTCAAAACCGACTTGCCGGTTTGGTGTTTATATCCGGCAATAAAGGGAGCCATCTTTTTGCGCAACATCTCTCGTGCCATTTGCATTTCATGGTCGTTCTCATCATCCATATTCCCGAGAGAGGCAAGCCTGTAGGCTGTCTGTACATCGGTAATCTCTGAAAATATCGATGCAATATCAAGAGCCCCGCCTGCCAATAGATCAATACTTTTATAGATTGTATCTTTACGGGAATGAGCCGTAGAGGATATCCCCTCATCGGCATATTGAATAAAAGAGGATTCCTGCTCTGTCACCAGTCCGGAAACGGTCATATTCATGGCAATCAAGGCAATAACGACAGAGAGGACAACCAGCACGGTAATGGGAATAATAAATTTACTCCGAATTTTCATGATTAATCTCCTGTTAGATTGGTCATCCCAAAATGAGCGAAAGTTGCGATATTATTTGCGTTAACGTTTCAGTCTCTTACTGCTGTGACTGAAGCGATTAAACTATAACAATTAATAAGTATAATTGGAAGATTTTTAATAATTTATTGTGTTTTTTCTGTCTGTTTTTAAACTAGTCAGGTGCTCATTAGACAAGAGGCAATTCAATTGTAATAATTGTGTCTTGAAATGGGGGGGGGACTCTCACCGTAGATACTGCCATTATGG
Organism: Deltaproteobacteria bacterium tcs-42; assembly: GCA_002049545.1. GTDB lineage: Bacteria > Desulfobacterota > Desulfuromonadia > Desulfuromonadales > Geopsychrobacteraceae > Desulfuromusa. The sequence goes on from LLYT01000036.1 coordinate 16,454, forward strand.
GTGATAGTCGTGTCGTGGCACGCACGAGTTATCGTGTCTTACTGATTATCTAACGCGTCAACTGCATTACAATTTCCGCTGTACTGATAAGGCTATGCAGCGCAAGCCGTGCTTTGTTACCACGAAAAATAGCAGCGCAATCTTGTCGAATTTTTAAGACTTGCAGTGTACTGGATCGATAACGATGAGACTCTACTTGACTGGCCGCCGAATATGAATCTCCCGCGCCAGCATATCATCAACTGCAAATTGCGACTGCCCGACCTTGAAAATATAACTGGGGAATTTTTGCACCAGAAGCAGTTGACTCCCCGGCAAGACTCCCATGCTCATCAACTTCTGCATTTTTTTGTCATCACTGGCAGCCAGGTAGGCTATCTCTCCAGACTCACCTGATTTGAGCTCAGTGAGGGCAACAATCCCCGGCTCGCCCTGTTGCCGTGCGTCGATACAACATTCACCGGGAGGAATTGGGTTGCCATGGGGGCAAGTCGTTGGATGGTTCAGCAGGGTGCAGAGTTTGACATCAACTCCCTGGCGCAACAAATGCTCAAACTCACAAGCCTGTTCGTTCCCCTCATCGCCTGCAATCCCGAGAATATCCATGGTCAGGCGCTCAGCCAGGCGATGCCTGCGAACTGTCATCTGTGCTTCAGGGCGACCCTCTTTGCGCAAACAAACCCGATCCCCCCTGATTTCAACATAAGAACGTTGAATCAATTCAACCAGTTCCTCCGAATCGCGGGTTACTTTGAGGGATGTCAGCAGACAGCCGACATTGTCCCCTTCTACCGTCATCACCCAAAGAGATTCGAGAATTTCTTCCGCCTTTTCCGACAGTCGTTCCATGCTTGTTTATCCTTTGTTTATTTCGTGAGATCGACTTTGATGGCGTCGCAAAAACCGTCCTAAAAACTTTCCTGGAGCCGGATTTGCGTAGCCACAGTGGGGACAATGGATTTTGTGACACCCCCCCAGACAGGCTCCACAGCTTTTCCCGCCAGCGGGGGCCCCGATGATTTCTTCTATTTCGCGGTGGCAGAAACCGCAGTTCATGCCAACAAACCGGTTGCCATGAGAAACTTGTTGAGAAACCAACCCGAAGAGAATGCCATAACGGTCACAAAAACAAATATGATCGCGGCAATCTTGATACCCCGCTCTTTAATCATCACCAGGAACTGGGCGACACACGGGACGAACAGGGTCAAGGTCACTGCCGCAACGGTCAATTGTGTAACGGTCAACAATCCAGAGGTCTGCAGGTCATAGAGTCCGGCAGCACCAAAGTCGCGGCGGAAAAAACCAAATACAAATGCTGTTGTGACTTCAACGGGTAATCCCAGTGCTTTAACCAGCGGGGAGAAAACATTGATGACATTATCCAACATCCCCGTCATTTTTCCCGCCCAGAGAATCACCGATGCAAACAGAAACAATGGGAGAATCTCGACAAAATAACTCTGCATTCGGGTCAGGGTTTTCACCATCACATTCCGCAGCTGAGGCCGTCTGAGGGGCGGGATTTCCATATAAAAAACCGGGTTCTCTCCTGGCAAAACCCTTGCGGCCAGAAAGCCAATCAACAAAAAAAGCAACACCAGAAAAACGGTCCAGACAATCAGCGCATTGGGTGCTGCAGACAATAGCCCTAATATGACTCCCAGTTGTGCACTGCAAGGGATTGCAAGTGCCAACAACATTGTGGCAATAATCCGTTCACGTTTTGTCTCCAGAGTCCGGGTGACAAGAGTTGCCATCGTGTCACAACCAAAACCGAGGACAATCGGAATAACGGCCCGGCCCGATAAACCGATTTTCTTGAACAGCCGATCAACCAACAGAGCCAGCCGTGGGAAATAGCCCGTATCTTCCAGTAACGAGAAAACCAGGAAAAAGGTCCCGACAATCGGCAACACCAACGCAACAGCGTAGCGAATCCCCAAAGTCCAAAGGCCATATTCCCCGGCAACGAGTTCAAATAACCATTCAGCAGTCAGATAGTTTTCCAAAAAATTAACCACAGGAGGGTTAATATAGTTATCAAACAGGTTCCCTTCGAAAAAATCGACCAGAGTTCCAGCACCAAAACCACCGACAAACTTATAGAGGCCAAAATAGACAACCAAAAGGAGAATGGGTGCACCAGTTAGTGGATTCATCATCCATCTGGAAAGTTTTTCGGTAAAGGGTTCGGTTGCTTCGACGGTCCGGGTCACTACATCCTTGAGCATCTGTTTGCAGACTTTGCGTCGCTCCAGACTGATCTGCAAGTGTAAATCGGCTCTGCGGCGAAAAGAAATCTCACGGGTGACCTCAAGCAGTTTCTGGTGGTCACTTGCGGTCTCTTTTTCGCTGACTAAATCGTGGATATCATCATCTTTCTGAATTAACAGAATACTGGTGGCCCGGCGGCTCAAACGATAATCGCCGTGGATCAGTCCAATAATTTTATCGATATCCTGCTCAAGATCGTGAGCGTAGACAAACGGCTTATAGGGAACCATGGCGTAATCTGAGATGGCCTGACGTAATTCGTCCAGACCAGTTTTCCGTTTCATCACCGCACCAATAACCGGAATCCCGAGGTTTTTCTGTAACAGGTCAAGATCCAACTGCATTCCCAACCGCCTGGCTTCGTCCATAATATTGACAACCAGAATGACTGGCAAACCCGCTTCAATCAGTTGCAGTGTCATCGGGAGCATTCGTTCAAGGTTCCGGGCATCTATTACATGGACCACAGCGTGTGGATCTTCTGTTAAAAGAATTTTTCGTGCCACCCGCTCTTCCTCGGTAATGGGCATCATTGAGTACATACCGGGGGTATCAAGAATTTCGTAGCGCCGATCAGCTATGTGGCAATGTCCGCGGGAGACCTCCACCGAGGTGCCCGGATAATTTGATACGGTTGTATAGGCCCCGGTGAGAGCATTAAAAACAACACTCTTACCGACGTTCGGATTTCCGACCAAAACAATTTTTGGCGACGATTTTTGCTGATCTGACATAAAACAGTTAGCCTTCTGACTATTTAGTGAATATTAGCGCTGTTTGGCACAATTGGAGCAGAGCCCGTAGAGTTCATGACGGTGACTTTCGATCTTAAAATCATAGCGGGCAGCAACCTGTCCCTGGAGATTTTCTATGCGCGGTTCCATAAATTCAATAATCAAACCACAATTTGTACAGACCAGATGATCGTGATGCTGATTTTCATTGAGAGGTTCAAAGCGCGATTGCCCATCACCAAAATTCAATTCGATGGCAATCCCACACTCAGCAAACAGTTTCAAGGTTCGATGAACTGTTGCATAGCCAATTTTAGGGTGATCCTTACGGAGTTCCAGATAAAGTTCTTCTGTAGAGTAATGAAATTTTGACCCTTGAAAGGCCTCCAGAATAGTCATCCTTTGTTTGGTATTTTTGAGTCCTTTACGACGCAAATATTCGTTGAATACAGCAGCCCGATCCATCGCGACAACCTCCATTCGGGATATTGAAAATGACATTCAGAAGCTAAAGGAAGGGTGGAAAAAAATCAAGGGAAAACCGGTAGAATCGCCAGAAACAGCCCCTCGCATGGACAAAAATTGACAGTCGCAAGATAAAGACTCAGGGGAGCACACGCAATGGTGCCAGGAGGCCGTGCCAGGGGTTTACGCGCCATGAAACTGTGACGGTTTGCAGCGCAATCAGCCATTCAGCAGAAAGCTGACAAGCTTGTAAGTTGAACCGGACATCCAGTCACGTGCGCCGATGATTTTCTCAACCACGACACCATTGCGATCAATGATGAAGCTTTCGGGAAAACGAAAAACACCATAGCCATTCTGGGCCACATTTTCACTATCGAGCAAAATGGGAAAGCTGTGCGGGTTTTTTTGCAAAAAATTCTCTACAGCCTGTTTTCCATTTTCCTCTACATTGACTGCCAGCATAACGAGCCCCTTATCCTGATACTTCCGATAGAGTCGTTCCATTGAAGGCATCTCTTCGCGGCAGGGCGGGCACCAGGTTGCCCAGAAATTAAGGACGACCACTTTGCCGCGGAACTGAGACAAGCTGACCTTTTGCCCGTGCATATCGGTCAATGTAAAATCGGGGGCAACATTTCCAACCGAACCAACCTGCCGGGACACCTGTGGCTCTGAAGTTGAATTATCGCAACCGGACAAGAACGAGACGGTCATGAGACATATAATTCCAAATTTTATGATTCCAAACTGATTCATTTTAATTCCTTTAAGGTAATTCTATCAGATATCCGACATTGTCCCTCACCACGGTAAAAGTCAGCGGCCGACGTCCGAGGTGGTATTCAATCGCGTGTGCATATTCTGACATTGTTTCAACTTTGACATTTTCAACTTTGACAATCTGGTCACCACGCCTTATTCCGACCCGTTCGGCGGCAGAATCGTCAATCACTTTGTCAATCAACAAGCCAGCCTTGCCCTGCCGGAGCTCAAAACCAAAAACCCGGCGAGTATAGGCTAACTCATATCCTTCCGGCAACGCCTTTAGTGTCACAGTTTTTTTCAACTCTTCTAACCCACGTAACAAAGTGAAGTTGACGCTATCTTCGGGCGTATAGGTTTGCAGCAAAGAATAATAATGTTCCGGCGACGAAATTGGAATACCATCTATCGCCAAAAGGACATCCGCCGCCAATAATCCAGATTGCTGTGCCGGTGACTGCGACAGAACTTGATCAATCAGCACCCCTCCATCGCCATAGGAACGGACAAAAGAAGGGCTGACGGTTCCAACGTGTACCCCCAGAAAGCCACGTCGAACCCGGCCATGATCAATCAGATCACCCAAAACACGCTTAGCGGTATTAATCGGCACAGAAAAACCGATCCCCTGAGCCTGCCGGGCAATGGCGGTATTGATACCAATCAGCTCACCATTAATGTTGATCAGCGGCCCCCCGGAGTTGCCGGGATTAATCAGAGCATCGGATTGAATAAATACCGAAGAGTGCCGCTGGTCAATCTGGATACGTCGTTTCACAGAACTGATTATCCCGGTTGTAATCGAGTGTCCCAGCCCCAGAGGATTACCAATAGCAATAATTGTTTCACCCAACATCAGATCATCGGAACGAGCTGGCGACAAAAAGGGATATTCTCCGGGCTCAACAATTTTCAAAATTGCCAGATCAATCCGACTATCTTTCCCGATCAATTCCGCCTCCAACTCAAGCGGTTTATCCGATAGAGCGATATAAATTTTTGAAGCCTTATCAACCACATGCGCGTTGGTCAGGATATGACCTTCAGAGTCAATAAGGACTCCCGACCCCAGCGATTGAGTCTTATAACTGCGTGGCGGCATCATATTCCGGAAAAATTGATCAAAAATCGACTCGCCAAAACCAAAAATGGGGCTATTACGCCGCTGCACCAGTTTTTCGGTACGGATATTAACAACAGCTTCCCGCGCCTTGGCAACAGCATCGACAATTGGTGTTCGTCTCTGTGTCGCGAGGCTGCTCTGACAGAAAAAAACAGCAACAAAAAGCAACAGCAATAAATAACGCAAATACATAGAAAACAATCCTCAGCCTATCTTATTGGAAATGTTTTGATCAGTTGTAACGATTCACCACCACGACTGATAGGGGCTTGTGGAACCCATGGAATGGGTGACTCAAGGCATTGTTGAACAGTTACGATCAGTTTACATTATCCATATAATCTCAACAAGATAGACAGTTTGATTTTTCTCAGTTATCCTGCACCACTCGTGCGGAGGAAGCATGCAACCATTTATTGAAACCATCACGATTGTTCTCCCGATTTTTCTGATCATTGGCCTGGGTACGTTGCTCAAGCAATTCAGACTCTACGATGAAACTTTTTTGCAACAGACAAACCGCCTTGTCTATGTGGTTTTTCTCCCCCTTCTTCTGTTTTATAAAATTGGCAAAGCCGACTTTTCGAGCTTTTTTAATGGACCCTTGGTCATCGGATCATCTCTGGTCATCGTTTTCGGTTTTACCCTTTCTTACCTCTATACCGGGAAACGCCAATACCCGGCGGCCATCCGTGGCAGTTTTTGTCAAGGAGCCTTCCGGGGCAATTTAGCCTATATTGGCCTGGCAATCTGTCTGAACGCTTACGGGGAGGAAGGGTTGACCAAAGCTGGTATCCTCATGGGTTTTCTGGTTCCAGTGCTGAATCTGTTTGCAATTCTGGCACTGCTCCTGCCTCACCACGATAGCGACAACGAAAAAGCGCCCACCCTGATCGCACAAACCCTTCTTAACCCGCTGATCATTGCTTCATTTCTTGGTATCATCTGGAGTTTCTGGAGTCTCCCCATTCCATTGATCATCGACCACTCGCTCAATATTACCAGCGGGTTGGCATTACCCCTTGCCCTCCTCGCCATTGGTGGAGGTTTCTCCCCTGAGCGCCTGAAAGGCGACCTGAAACTTGCCGGATTGGCCAGCGCGATCAAACTGGTTCTGCTACCATTGCTGACACTGCTGTTTCTCGTACCTCTCGGGGTCACTGGCTCAGATCTGGGGATCGGAATTTTAATCGCAGCAACCCCTGCGGCAACCGCAACCTATATTATGGCCCGGCAGATGAAAGGTGATGCCGAACTGGCCGGATCTATCGTTATGCTGTCAACCCTCGTATCGGCCTTCAGCTACACCATCTTACTGTTACTGTTTAAAAGCACCGGACTTCTATAACCTCGACCTGCGGTAAAACTATGCGCGATCAATATCACCCCTTTGAGATTGGCAAACGATTCACCATCGCTCCCCCCGATATTTCACTTCCTGAAAATAATCGCATTCAGCTTGTGATGGATCGGGGGGCCTTTGGTTCGGGAGAGCACGAAACGACTCGGTGTTGTCTGGAAATACTTGAAACTCTGCCCACAGACGAAAAGCGAAAAGTACTTGACCTTGGTAGCGGCACAGCCGTCCTTACAATTGCAGCACAGTTGCTGAATCCCGGTCATGCATGGTGTGTTGATATCGAACCCGGTGCGGTGAAAAGTGGTCAAAGAAATTGTCGTCTCAATGGGGTTGACGATAGGATCACCCACATATGCGGGACACTTGAACAACTCAAGGAAAATAATTTCAGCCTGATTCTGGCAAATATTTACGGAGATATTCTGCTGGACGTAGCAGATGGCTTGGTAGAGAAAGCAGATTCTGGTGCGCTGCTTCTTCTTTCAGGAATTCTCTGGGAATATAACTTCGATGTCCGTCAGAAATACCAGAGACTTGGCTGCAAACTGATCAAAAACCGCTTGCTCAATGAATTCAGCACCATACTATTACAAAAAGAATGAACGACACCGCAGCAAGCCGCGGGGAGTTGGACCCAACATTGCTTAACTGTTCGGCAGACTAAGAAACATCACACCAGCACACCGATCGATTCCGCCCACTTTCTTTGGCACGATAGAGTGCTTGATCAACATAATTGAATAATATGTCCCGATTATCCGTATCCCGTGGAAATTCAGCAACTCCCAACGAGATCGTCACTGGAACAGCTTCCCCCTGAAAAAACAGGCTGAGCCTTTCAACCTTTTTCCGCAATCGTTCAGCAACATCCAGAGCACCAGACAAACCGGTATCTTCCAACAAAATAGCGAACTCTTCACCACCAATTCTTGCAGCTAAATCCCCGCTTCGAACCACCTCATCGAGCTGGCTGGCAACCTGTTGAATAACCTCGTCTCCAAAGGGATGTCCATAAGTATCATTAACCCGCTTAAAAAGATCAATATCACAAATAACCAAACTGAAAGAAGCTGCCCGGCGCTTCGCTCGCTCATACATTGCGGTAAAACCACGTTGAAATGCGCGACGATTAGCAATACCGGTGAGCGGATCGGTTATCGCCATCTGTTGTATCTGTTCGTGTGATTGTGCCAAATCAATCTTGATTGCGACCTGAGCTGCAATCATTTCTATCATCTCCCGGTGACTACGGGTGACAAGTTTTTCCCCTCGTGCAGCAATAATCAGCACACCAGTAACAGGCTGATCCTCTTGCAACAACGGGACAACCAGAACCGACTTGTACCAATCAAACAGCTTTAAACCATTGACGACCGGCGCACGACCTGCATAAAAAGTCGTTTCGGGCAATGTGCGTCGATATTTAACCACTTGGCCGACCAAAGAGTCGTCCAAAATATATTGATGATGCAATACCGTTTCGGGACAGTCTCCAGAAACATAACAGAGTTGATGATAATTATTGTGGATCAAACTTATGGCAAAAATATCGGTGTCAACAATCAGATTGAGAGCCTGAGTCGCAGCATTGTAGACCGATTGCATATCGAGGGCGGAATTCAGTCTCCGCAGTCCATTAAATGCCAACTGCAGAGTCCTGCGTTCCACATCGGCAAAGAGCAAATCGCGGGAAAGGGTCAGACTCTGAAGCATCTGGTCGACAGTTGCAGAAATTAATGTCCGTTCCTGCGGTGACCATTCATCCCTGATGCTACGATCAACACACAAAATACCATAATTGCCTGTTTTTCGTTGTTCATCTTCCCGACACGACAAACACCGGGCAAAAAAACCTCCAACTGAAGGGCTGACAGAATCGTAAGGAAGAGGGGGAGAATTTGCATGGTAGGGAACCAGTGCAATTTCATTACGGTCCTTCAGCAGGCCAAGAGCTCCATAACCGACCGGAACAGCATCACTCATCTGCTGATGACTTTGCCCGGAAAACGCGTAAAGGGATAACTGGTCAAGGGTCGGACCCGACCAGAAAAGGACAACTGATGATGCATTCAACGAGATCTGAAGTATCTTTAACTGATTTTCAAAGCTTTCTCTCAACTGACGGACCACATGGAGCCGATCGGTAGAAATCAAACCACAATTGTTTTCCAGGTAAAATGGTAATGTATCAACAGCAGATACCTCATCAGCACTGTTGCTATTGCTATGCCGCTGCCCGGTAAGGCTGGAAAACCAATGTCCCATTTCACAACTTTCAAAAATAAAGGGCGAATCAAAAAGACTCGCCCTTTATAACAAATTATTTAAATTTTGAGTAACTATTCACCACCACTACTGATAGGGGCTTGTGGTACCCATGGAAAGGGCGTCTGTCGCCACGGACGGCGACAG
>LLYT01000037.1 GCA_002049545.1 Deltaproteobacteria bacterium tcs-42
TAACAGGATGTTGAAAAAGTCCCATCCTGGGCCTTTTCAACTCCGCAAGCCGAAAATGCGATTTCCGTCTTGCTCACAAAATCAAGGACTTAGAAACTAGCCCTCGATTTTGGTCGCCCGTCCATGGGCTCCACAGGCTGTTTTTCAACAGCCTGCTAATCCCGTGGGACCGCCAACATCTTGTCCAGGGCTTGTCTGGCTTTGATGCGAATATCTTCAGCAACAGTGATCCGGGGCTCCATATTTTCCAGGCAATGTAAGACATCCTCCAGACGGGTCAATTTCATATCGGGACACACCAGGGTACGGCTTGGCATGATAAACTGCTTATCCGGGTTTTCTTTGCGTAGTCGCCAGAGAATCCCGTTTTCAGTGCCGACAATGAATGTTTTTGCCGGGCTTTGTGCAGCAAATTCGTACATGCCGCTGGTTGAGCAAATATGGTCAGCCAGTTGCAGAATCTCTGGTTGACACTCGGGGTGAACCATGAACAGCGCATCGGGATGAGCGGCCTTTGCTTGTTCGATCTCTGCAACTTTCAATTGATCATGGGTCGGGCAATAACCTTCCCAACAAATACACTCTTTGTCGGGAACCTGGCTGGCGATGTAGCGTCCCAGATTACGATCAGGAACCAGCAATAGTTTTTTGGCCTCCACAGAGCGGGCAACACTGACGGCATTTGAACTGGTGCAACAGATGTCGCTTTCGGCTTTGACTGCTGCACTTGAGTTGACGTAGGTCACAACCGTTGCATCGGGGTGCTGTTGTTTCAGCTTTCGCAGCCCCTCTGCTGTCACCATGTCGGCCATCGGACACCCGGCATCGGCACGTGGCAATAAGACAGTTTTGTCCGGCGCAAGGGTTGCGGCACTTTCTGCCATAAAATGAACACCACAGAAAACAATGACCTGCTTCTCAGTATTCTTTGCTTCTATCGACAACGCCAGAGAATCACCTGTGATGTCAGCAATTTCCTGAATCTCATCGCGTTCATAATTATGTGCGATCAGAAGTGCATCTTTGTCAGCGGCCAATTGTTTGATTTGCTGCTTTAGCGTCTCTTGATTCATTATTTTTATTCACCTCTGTTTATGGGGGCAAAAATGAGTGCAAATGTTAGACTAGCACCCGCAGATATGTCAATCTTTTCACCCCTTAGGAGTGCTTGACAGTTGTTTCCCGTAGAGCTATTCTCGCCAGGTTGTGGGGCTTTGAAGTTATTCTTGACTCCGGCAGCTTCCCGGAAACTCTAAAATGAGAGGAAAATATTAATGTTTGGAATCGGAATGCCAGAGATGCTTCTCATTGCCGCCTTAGCACTGATCGTCCTGGGACCCAAAAAACTTCCTGATCTTGCCCGATCTCTAGGCAAGGGATTTGCTGAATTCAAACGTGCGACCAACGAATTAAAAAGTACGATTGATCTGGAAATCAAGGCGGAAGATGAGCGCCACGACAAGGAACTTAGAGATCAAAAAGAGCAAAAACTTTCGGAGAATGGTGATGAAGCACTGTCGCAGCTCAAAAAGGGGGACACTCCCGCCGAAGAAACCGAACCTGTAGTCGAAACAGCCTCTCAGAAGCCAACTGAGGAGACCGCAGACCCAGATACGGAGCCGAAGCATAATGTCTGACGGCATGGCCCTACCTGAACACCTTGGGGAATTGCGCAAGCGGCTGATGATCTCAGCAGGGTCCTGGCTGGTTGCTTTTCTCGGGTGTTACGGCTTTGGCGAAACGCTATTTGAGGCTATTGCGGCACCTGTTCGCCAGGCATTGCCTGAAGGCAGTTCGCTGGTTTTTATCAATGCAACGGAACCCTTTTTCACCATCCTTAAAGTTTCAGCATTAGCAGGGCTGGTTGTTGCTTTTCCGGTGATCATCTGGCAAATCTGGAATTTTATCGCCCCCGCCCTTTATGGTCATGAAAAACGCCTGGCCATTCCTTTTGTTTTTTTCAGCAGTCTCTGTTTCGGCATTGGAACATACTTTGGTTTCACCTTGGTTTTCCCGATGATTTTTACTTTTCTGGTGACCTATGGAACCGATATCGGTGGCATCAGTGCGATGCTGTCAATGGGATCCTACCTGACTCTGGCTTCCCGATTATTGATTGCCTTCGGGCTGGTTTTTGAGCTTCCGATTGTGATCTTTTTTCTCGCTCGTCTGGGGGTCGTAGACCACAAATGGCTGTCCAAAAATCGTAAATTTTCTCTTTTGGTGGCCGTTATTATTGGAGCCGTATTAACCCCTCCGGATATTTTCTCACAAGCCTCTATTGCTGTTCCCTTCATCGTTCTTTACGAAGTAGGAATTATCGTTGCCCGCTTATTCGGAAAAGAAAAAAAAGTCGCCGCTGAAGACGATGATGAAATTGAAACCAATGAGGATTCGAGTTGACACCCAATAATTGCTGTTAATCGCGACAAAGGCCCGGTCGAATCGATCGGGCTTTTGCTTTTTTCTGCAGCTTGACAACCTGACCAGAGCAACGCAAAATCAGAGCCTGTCAGATTTTTGAATTGACTGAGCCTCTTTATAAAGAAGAAAACAATGCGCCTGACCGTCAAAATCACACTCGCTGTTCTCCTTGGGGTGGCCCTGATTTTTTCTGCCTATAGTTATTTTTCCATCCAACGGGAACGGGAACAGATCAAGAAAAACCTCAGTCGTGAAGCACGTCATATTGGTGAAAGTTTACGCTATATTGTGACAGAACTCTGGCAGCAGCGTGGCGAAGAGGTCGCAATCAATTTTTTAAAAAAAGCCAATCACGAATATACCCAGACGCTGGTTCGCTGGGTCTGGATCGAAGGAGATATCCCACAGCAGTTTCAACCACGGGTGCCGATTGATCAGCTGGACGACTTACTCAATGAAGAGACGGTGGCATTACTCGCAGGCGCACCCGATGGTGGTGACTTTCTTCTAACTTATCTGCCGCTGTTGACCGAAGATGATCGGATCGGAGCGATTGAACTCTCTGAATCGATGGACGAAATGCACGATTACGTACAGGAAAGTCTCCGCCATTCAGCGATAGTCATTGGAGCATCAATTGGTTCTGCTCTATTGTTCATGGGGGTGCTGGGAAGTATCTGGATTGATCGTCCGATGCGCAAATTGCGCGCTCAAGCTGAACGGATTGGATCCGGGGATTTTACCACGAGCGTCAATTTGCCCGGTGGCGGTGAAATAGCAGAACTGTCAAGCACTATCGAGCGCATGCGTGGTCAACTGGCTGAAGCCCGAGAAGCAGAACAGCTCGCCAATAACGAAAAAATTGAAGCTCTGGAAAAATTGCGCCATGCGGAACGCCTCGCCACCCTGGGGCAGCTGTCGGCAGGGATCGCCCATGAGTTGGGAACGCCGTTGAATGTTATTGCTGGTCGTGCCAAGCTGATTCGCAGTGTCGAGATGGAACCCGATGATGTTTCCCGATCTGCGACAATTATCGGTGAACAGGCAGATCGGATGACCGGGATCATGCGGCAGTTACTTAGTTTTGCCCGGCGTGGAGAATCCCAGAAACAAGCGGTTGACCTGAATATGGTGCTGCGTGGTTTACAACCGCTGTTGGAACCAATAGCTCGAGAGCGGGGCATTGCGTTGGTGATCCATGAAGCTGAACAGCCGTTATCTATTTTTGTCGATCCTGCACAACTGCAGCAGGTATTGCTCAACCTGACACTGAATGGCATCCAGGCCATGCCAGATGGTGGCGATATCACCTTAACCAGTGGCCACCCCGCGACGGTAGACGTTCCGGATAACCTTGAGAGTCGGGATACAAACTGGGCTTGCCTGCAAGTCTGCGATCAGGGGATTGGCATCGATCCAGAAACCTTGCGCCAGATTTTTGATCCATTTTTCACCACCAAAGACATCGGTCAGGGAACGGGACTGGGTTTGTCGATTGCCCATGGAATCATTGAAGAGCACGGTGGCTGGATCGAAGTCAACAGTACCCCCGGAGAAGGAAGCTGCTTCAGTGTTTATCTACCTGAAACCACAAGTGGAGAGCCGGCATGAAGGGAAACATTCTGGTTATTGATGATGACCGGGCTTTATGCGAATTACTTGAAGAAGATCTCAGCCGTCGTGGCCATCAAATCTGGACAGCCCTGAAAGTCGTCGATGCACGGAAGATTCTCCATCAACACGAAATCGATATTGTCCTGACCGATCTGAATATGCCGGAAATCAGTGGTATCGATTTCTGCGCTGAACTTCATGATAACCGCCCCGACGTGCCGGTGGTTATCATGACCGCCTTTGGCAGTCTGGAGACGGCAATCTCCGCCCTCAGAGCCGGAGCCTACGATTTTGTCACCAAGCCGGTTGATCTCGACTTATTGAATATCTCTCTGGAGCGTGCTCTGCACCATCGCCACCTGCAGGAGAAGGTTCGCCTGCTCAAAAGCCAGGCACGCCGCCAACGGGCAGACGATGAAATGTTGGGCGAAAATCCGGCGTTTCAGAACATCAAACAGCAAATCATGCGAATTGCCGACCTGGACACTTCGGTGCTTATTTGTGGTGAAAGTGGTACGGGAAAAGAGCTGGTTGCCCGTGCTCTACACCGTCAGAGCCAGCGTAGCGAAGAAGCCTTTGTTGCGATCAACTGTTCTGCCTTACCAGAAAATTTACTTGAAAGTGAATTATTCGGCCATGTTCGAGGTGCTTTCACCGATGCACGAGAAAGCCGCAAAGGCTTGCTTGTTGAGGCCTCCGGGGGAACCTTGTTACTCGACGAAATTGCAGAGATGCCATTAGCTTTACAGCCCAAACTCTTGCGCGTTCTCGAAGATCACAAGGTGCGACCATTGGGGGGTAGCAGTGAAATCGACTGCGATATTCGCGTTCTGGCGGCAACCCACCAGAATTTAGAGGAGGCAGTCGCTACGGGTCGTTTTCGTAGTGATCTCTTCTACCGCCTCAACGTTATTCAACTGGATATTCCGCCGCTACGCGAGAGAGGGAATGATATCCTGCTATTAGCAATGCAATTTATCAAACAGCTCAGCCAACGCTTCAATAAGTCGGTGGTCGGGTTGGCTCAACCCGCTGCGGCTTGTCTGCTGGCCTATCACTGGCCCGGTAACGTGCGCGAGCTCCGCAATGTGATTGAACGGGCTCTGGCACTGACCCAACATAATCAGCTCACCATTGAAGACCTCCCTGAACAGCTTAAACAGAGTAAAGGGGAGACTCCGTTGCCTGCCAGCCTGGTTGATCCGGGAAACATCCTCCCTCTGGAAGAGATGGAGAGTCGCTATATTCGCCAAGTCCTTGAACAGCTGGATGGTAATCGAACCCTGGCCGCCCGATTGTTGGGGGTGGATCGTAAGACCCTCTACCGGAAACTGAAAGAATAGCCACCCTGCACAGCACCTGTCTCCCTTAAGGAGCAGGGACAATCAATAACTCCCCCACCTCCCCGCACGGGGCATTTTGCCTCACCGGGACATTCTGCCTCGCCCATAATTCTGCTAACCACCCGATTTTTCATCCCCACCATTTGGCATACAGATTGCTAAATAGTGACACCGGAACGAAACTCTCTGGAGGATTTTAGATGGAAGCTGTCTGTCTCGATATTCACCCACATATACTCCTTGCCGAAGATGACCCGGAGTTGCTTGAGCTGTTGACCATTGTGTTATTGCGTGCGGGCTATCAGGTGACAGGTTGCGATAATGGCTTGCAGTTGCAGGAACAACTGGAGCAGGTCGAATCCTATGATCTCGTCATCAGTGACTTACGGATGCCGGCATTGACAGGCCTTGAAGTGTTAGAAAGTCAATTGAGCAATCCCTATTGCCCGCCCTTCATTTGTATGACCGCTTTTGGTGATGAAAAAACTCATGCCACTGCCAAACGTTTAGGTGCGATGGCCACAATTGATAAGCCCTTTGACTTGGATAATATGATCGAGCTGGTGCAGATGACCTTCTCCGGAGAAAATTCAAATAAATACCTGAGAGGAGTCGATCATGTTTAAGCGATTATTTGTACTCTTAATGATTGCCCTGGTCGCAGTCATCTTGAGTGGGACAACTGGCGTTGCACAGGATGCCGGGCTGGAAAGTCTGCGGGAAACGGGGAAAGCTTTTCGCAGTGTTGCCAAACAAGTCGGCCCTTCGGTTGTCTATATTCAGGTCGAAAAAGAGGTCAAGCAACAGAGTATTGGCGATAATCCGTTTGGTGGTCACCCGTTTGGTGACGAATTCTTCCGCCGTTTTTTTGGTCAGCCCCCTCAACAACAGGACCGGAAAAACGCACCCAAACGGCGTGAATCGGGACAGGGTTCCGGATTTATTATTTCCGCAGATGGCTACATCATGACCAACAATCATGTCGTTGGGGACGCTGATAAAGTGACGGTTCAACTCCTCGATGGACGTGAATATGAAGCAGAAATTGTGGGGACTGATCCGCCGACAGATGTGGCTCTGATTAAGATCGACGCCGATGAAAAACTGCCGTTTTTGCAGTTGGGCAATTCTGATCAGCTGCAAGTTGGTGACTGGGTCCTGGCCTTCGGCAATCCGTTTGGCCTGTCTCACACGCTGACGGCCGGGGTCGTCAGCGCCAAAGGACGCAGTGGTATTGGCCTCACCGACTATGAAAATTTTATCCAGACCGATGCTGCGATCAATCCGGGTAACTCGGGAGGACCGTTGATTAATCTTGATGGTGAAGTTGTCGGGATGAATACCGCTATCTTCAGTCGCAGTGGTGGTTACATGGGAATTGGCTTTGCGATTCCGATCAAGATGGCTGAAAATATTTATCAGCAGTTAGTCAAACATGGTGGTGTAACGCGGGGTCGTTTGGGGGTTCTTATCCAGGACCTGACCAAAGATCTGGCGGAATCTTTTGCCATAGACCAGCGCGAGGGGATTCTGATTGCCCAGGTGATGGAGGACTCTCCCGCTGAAAAAGCAGGTCTGAAACAGGGCGATGTGATTCTCAAACTTAATGGCAACAAAGTTGCCGAGGTTGCCAAGTTTCGCAACAAGATAGCGATGACACGTCCAGGGACACAGGTTGAATTTCTGGTTCTTCGTGATGGGAAAAAGAGAAAAATTAAGGCCGCGATTGGAACCATGGAAACCGATGACGATGGTCAACCGGTCAGTAGTGACAAACTTCCCGAATTGGGGATGAGGTTGCAGAAATTGACCCGCGATCTGGCCGAACAGCTTGGCTATAAAAATGCCAGCGGAGTTCTGGTTTCAGAAGTCGAAGCCGGATCAATTGCAGCGCGAGCTGGCATAAAACGCGGAAGCTTGATCGAGGAAGTCAATCGCAAAGAAGTCAAAACTCCCGAACAGGTGAAAAAAATAATCAAAGGCAGTCAAAAGAAAACTGTGCTCCTTCTGGTACGGCAAGGTGACGCCAGCCGCTACCTGGCACTGAAGTTGGAAGACTGATCAACCGGGGGAGGTGTGACGTTCTGCTCAGCGTCAGACTTCCCTCCAGATATTTTTTTTGGACGTTACCTCCTACGTTCATTTTGGGGAACCAGCAGGGTTCCCCATTTTTTTGTCTGAAATTTGCCCGCGGTACAAAAAGTCCGACCTTCTGTGTTATGGTTTTTTTACTGCAAATTGCTGGGTTTTGTTTTATATCTGAACCTTATTCATATTGGAGATGACCAAACAGGAGAAAATCAATGAAATTAAAATTTCTGGCTGGATTGCTGATGCTGGCTCCGGTACTGATTTATGTGGTACAGAATGGCTCTTTGGTTCCAATCCATTTTCTAAAATGGGAATATGCTGTATCACAAGCATTGCTGGTTCTTTCCGCCCTTCTTGTTGGTGTTATTCTAGGACTGATGCTGAGTTATGTCCGGCGGAATAAAAAGAAAAACCAACAGAAAAAAGCCGATAAAAAAACGAAACAATTGAAAAAAACTGAAGAGAAACTGAAAAAACAGCTAGAAAAACAACAGAAGGAAGAGGAGCAACAAAAGACAGAGCAACAAAAAACAACTGATCCGCCCTCAGATGACGGCACCGAAGATCTTGCCAGATTTGATAGTTAAGGAGAATTATGGCAAACACAATTTTAATTACCGGGGCAACTTCCGGTTTTGGTAGGGCTTGCGCCGAATATTTTGCCGATCAGGGTTGGCAGTTGATATTAAGTGGTCGTCGTAGTGAGAGGCTGGAGATGTTGCACGACCAGTTAGGGGAAGCTGTCCGGCAAATTATTCCTCTGGATGTCCGTGACCGTGAGCAGGTTTTTGAAAAACTCGGGTCATTGGAGAATGTCGATGTCCTCCTCAATAACGCTGGCCTGGCACTGGGCTTGGAACCCTCCTGGGATGTCGATCTTGATGATTGGGACGCTATGGTTGATACCAACATCAAAGGGCTGATGTACTGTACCCGCGCTCTCCTGCCGCAGATGGTAAAATCTGACCATGGTCATGTTGTCAATATCGGCTCAACGGCTGGAGCCTGGCCTTATCCCGGAGGGAATACCTATGGGGGCACCAAAGCTTTTGTCCAGCAATTCAGCCGTAATTTGCGCGCCGACCTGCTTGGCACTCACGTTCGGGTGACTAACCTGGCACCCGGGATGGCCGAAAGCGAATTTTCAGAGGTGCGCTTCAAGGGGGATACCGAATCGGCGGCGAAAGTTTATCAAGGGACAGAAGCTTTGCGTCCACAAGATATTGCCGAGACCGTTTTTTGGATCATCAATCGCCCGGCACATGTCAATATCAACGCTATCGAGATGATGTCTGTCGATCAAGCTTGGGGACCGCTGGCTGTTCATCGGAAAAAAGGTTAAAACAACTTCCGCCGGAGGGTTTTTTCCAACTCTAAGGCTGGAGTAAAATCGGCTTTTCTTTCAATCGTTTTATGACAATCACTCAAAGCCCTGCTGAACAGCTTCATCTCAAAGAAAGTCTGCGCCCGCCCCCAGTACCCCTCGTATTGCTGGGGGTTCATTTCGATGGCCCGATCATAATCTTCCAGCGACTGATCAAATTTTTCAAGGATCCGATAGGCCAATCCCCGGTTGCTCCAGGCTCGGGAGTTTTCGGCATTGTGATCAATGGCATCAGTAAAATCATCCACCCCTTCCTGGTATTTTCCCAGAGCAAAAAAAGCCATGCCTCGATGGTTATAAATCAGAGAACCAATCGCCGGATCAAGCTTCATCTGTAAAATGGCGCTATAGATATCGATTGCTTTTTGAAATTGGCTGTTACTGTGTGCTTCCAGGGCTGCAAGCATTAAATTTTCCAGTTTTCTTGAAGCCAGATAATCGGGTACGGCGGTATCGTCAATGTCTTCCATCTCTTCTATCTCAGGAAGTTGAGAAATCTGGATATCGCCATACTCACAAGACATCGATTCTACATCCTGACGACATTTTAAACCCCGGCGGCGAATTTCCTTCTGATGATCACGGATTTCCTGAAAAATCAGATCTGATAAAGTCAAAGAGGCATTCAGCGAGGCGAGCTTACGCCGAATGGAATGGTTTGGTATGCCGATATCCGATTTATAGACCAGTTCATGTTCGACTTCTGCCCAGGCTTCCTGAAGAATGGTGCGTAACTGAATTTCACAAACATCACAACTATATGGCAGGTAAGCTGAACCACCCGGAGATTTGGTGCGAATCAGCAAATGGACGGAATCGTAGCCAAATTCGCGAAATGAATGTTGTTCTGCCTTGCGTTCCATTTCCAGTATTTCGAACTCTTGTGAGATCAACTGCTCAATAGTTTCCAACTCTTCCAGAAACGGACAAACAATTCTGATTCCTAAAAGGTCGGTGATCTGGAGCATATCGCTCCCCTGCAATTTATTTAACCTGACCAGTTTCTCACAATAGTTATCAAAACGCTTGACCCGGTACTTGACAGTAACTGATAATCTTTCTTTGTCGGCCAGTTGACGTATTTGCTGGTAGATATCCTGCAGAACCAAATCGAAGTCGGGGCGTAATTTGTTGTAGAGCTCTTCGGTTGCTGCACGATCCGGTAAGAATCGACGTTCACTCTTGCTTGCTGTCATTCCTGATTCCGTCTTTAACCTGAAGCGGAGAATTGATAATAACCGGTAAAGAATTTGTCCCTGTTATCTTTACCACTCAAGCCAAAGAAGTCAAATATAAGCGACCATTGATCCATGTTTTTGTAACGTAGAACTCCTGTCATTAAAGTTATCGGCAATTCTAACCGACAAAAGAAGAGAGGTCCCCCTAGATCTGTTAAAATGGGAACCGGAACAAAGGTAGAAAAAACATCCACGGAAGGATCGAAAAATGGTAGCAAAGCTTCGGGTTGCTGGGACTCATGCATACCACCCTTATCGGGAAGTCGAACCGGTCCCCCCATATCCACGAATTGATCCGCAGCGACCCAGGGATGAATATCCCCAACAGCAGAGAGAGCAGCATCCCGATAAAGCGGATCCCGTTCGCCGCCGGTTTACGTCGATGCGTACCCTGATCGATGAACTTAAAAAAACCGCAGACCTTACACGGGTGGATTACTTGACGACGGAAACTGAACTGAATGATCAGGGTTTTTCGATTCTCGAAAGTGAATTGATTGATCAGCTTCTGGAATTCAAAGTTTCACTGGAATGGATTGACCATCTGCTACAGCAGATCCGTCAAAGATTGACGACACCAGATCTGGAAGCAGGGCATACCCTGTCTGAAAGCTACAATTTCTTTCCGGTTTTTATTGCCGGGATTTCAGAATACAATCTTAGTTTTAAGAACCTGCAAGTTTCTGATAACCATAAATCGAACCAGATAAGTGAAATTATTAAAAAGCAGAACCATTTTATTTCTGAAAAAAATCGCCTCAGACTCAAGCTCAGACCGATGCCAGGCGATGGACGTGTCGATGTTCTGCAACTCGATATCGGTGTTCTGGTCGCAGTCAGCGAAGTCGATGATGCCGGTCGGCGGGTGATTCTTTATCAGCGGCCGAACCAGAATTATGCGTTGTATGCGGACAAACAGATCGACCTGTCGATTTAAGCCTCCCCCCTTCAGCCCTGCCCGGTCACTGCTGCACAGGATCGGGACCGCTCTCAATCAACACCAATGAAGCTCTAATGAAATGGCTCCCCGTTCAGCTCCCCTTGCCCCTCAATCCAGGAGAAATCGACGCGGTACTTAGCCCCATCCTCTCGGACAAAAATTCCTTTTTGCACCAGACCTCCGGCGAGCTGTTCTGCTTGTTCAGCTAAAACTGCGGGGTTCTGATAGTTTTCTTCAACTGATTGCAGATTATTGAACAGACGATAACCAGTCACAAAAGCACCTTGATCTATTCCCAGCTGGAAAGTGGCATTGATATTTCCCAGAGAAAAGAAGGAATGACTTGCGGCAGATCCATTCAGCAGGGATAGCATCCCTGTCCCGTTTATTCCTCCATTGTCTTCGGTCAGAGATAATTCTTCCAAGGTCAGTGTGATTCCAGAATTCAACAGTTCAGCATAAAGTCCCAGAAGTTGTAATTGCAGTTCAATAGGACTACTTTGCTGTTTTAGTGCTTGCCGTTGCAGTTGTTGGCCAGTCTGCTGAATAGAGCGGATCAAATCCGCATCGATTCCAGACAGGATCAACTTCAAGTGTCCATGACTGAGAGTTTCTCCGGCCAATACAAGTTGGCCGATATGCAATTCCGCAGTCCCGCTGAAAACCTCCTGATTCAAGTCAGTCTGTCCCAGATATTGAATATCGTGAAATTCAATATCTGCATGCTCCGGTCTTGTCAGCTGTAATTTTTCCAGTTGCAGCGTTCCGCTACCCAGCGGAATCTCCTGCACATCGGTTATCTGACTCGACATTTTCAGGTTGGCTAAATTGAGTTCAACCTGATCCGCCTGTTGTAATCGCAGGTTATCCAGAAGACAGACAAAATTGCCCATTGAAAGGTCACTGCTTAAATCCCAACCGGCACTGAATCCCGTCATTTCAAGGCGACCTCTTTCGTCTTTGAACTGAAACTGGGGCAGGATAAACCTTGACTTGGAGGCTCCCAGCAAACTGAAGTCAGTTGTCAACTTGAGTTGCTCAAGGGGGATCAGGGTAGCAACCTCCCTTGCCAGAGCAGAATCGGGTGCAAGGGTTGTGACCATCTTGACGCCCCAGACAAAATGGCGAATCTGATGATTCAATCGCACCTCTTCTTCTCCACTTACCCTGACAGCCGTTTCAACTGCCGCTGAAAACAGGTTGCGTTGATAGTTGATCAGCTCAACCTTGACCAGCTCAGGTGACGATTGATTGATAGCAGTGATCCGATCGGTAAAAAGCTGCTCGGTTTGACGGCTGCAGTACCAGGTCAGAACAAACAAGACGACGATGGTCAATACCATCAGAATTGAGAGGATTTTCTTCATATCAGTGATCAATTCCAAGTCGGGGTAAAAAACGGGATAAATCTTTTGGCAGAGGGCTATCAACCGCTATTCGCTGGTGACTGAACGGGTCGATGAATACCAGCTGCCGACAATGGAGAAATAACCGGGAGAGTTTTCTTGGGCATGGTCCTTTATAGCGCCGGTCACCATAGAGAGGGTGTCCAGCCTCTGCTAACTGACGACGAATCTGGTGCTGGCGACCGGTAAGCAACTGAATTTCCAATAAAGATACGGTGTCGCTGCTGACCAGAGCCCGGTAGCTGGTTCGGGCCGTTTTCAGTTTTCCCTTGGCGGGGATATCGCTCAACAGATCTCCCCGACCCAACAGCTTTCCGGCAACCAGTGCCAGATAGGTTTTGGTCACTTCTCCCTGCATAAACAGCTTTCCCAGTTCGGCACAACTTTTTTTCCCTTTGCCAAATAATACCGGTCCCGAAGTTTCCAGATCCAGGCGTTGTACCGGGGCAACTTGAAATTTGTCACCTCGGTCTGTCAGGAAGGTCGTGACCCGCTCCGTCAGATTATCCCGTTCATGCCCTTTCCCCTTGTGGACAGCTAATCCGGCCGGTTTATTGACAATCAGAATTTCCCGTGATTCATAGAGAATATCAAGCTGTGGACCAAGCCCTTGAGGGGCAAATAACAGTTCCTGAATTCGACTGCTGTCAGGGAGAGAGAGCCTGGTTCCAACCATCAGGCTATCGTCAGCAGCAACGATTTTATCGGCAACTCTGACTTTTCCTTTTTTAAACAGCTGGCGCAGGTAACCCTGTGGTGCCGCAGGGATATGCTGATGCAAAAACTGTTTGGCGGTCAGCTCAGCCTCATTTGCCGTTACAATAAAATCAGGCATAACCTTCTCCTGTCCCCATCTCCCGGTGCAATTCTTTACGTAAACGCCGGGCAATGGGGCCGACGGTCCCTTGATTAATAGTAAAGCCGTTCACCTTGACCACCGGAATCACCTCTAATGACGTGGAGGTGATAAAAACTTCGTCAGAAAACTGTAAATCCTGGAGTTTGAATTCACCGGGAATGACTCGCAGGTTCAACTGCTCTTCACACAGACGCATGATCGTTGCACGAGTCACCCCCTCCAGTATACCCGTGGAGGCTCCAGGGGTAAAAACCCATTGGCCGCGAACCCAGAAAATATTGGAAGCCGACCCTTCACAGATTTGTTCTTTATTGTTCAGCATGATCACCTCAAAAGCTCCGGCTGCTTTAGCTTCCAGTTTGCCCAGCAGGCTGTTGAGATTACTGATCGATTTGATTTGAGGGTTGATCGCTTCAGGAGCATTTCGCCGCGTCTGCGCCACCTGCAGCTCAATCCCCTGCCGATAATAATTGTCATCAAGCCCCTCAAATTCCCGAGCAAGGATCAGACAAGTCAGGTTGTTATCCATGTCACGTTGAAAGCCAATCTGCCCTTCCCCCCGGGTTATGATGATCCGATAATAAGCGTTGTTGAGACCGTTGCGTTCACGCAATTCGAGCAGGATCGCTTCCAATTTTTGTTGGGTAAAGGTGATTGGATACGCGAGTGCTTCTGCAGATTGCAGCAGTCGTTGATAATGGTGTGAAAATTGGTAAAGGCTCCTGCCGATAGAGCGAAAGCTTTCAAAGATTCCATCACCGTATAAAAACCCCTGATCAAAAACGGATATCTTTGCGCTATCACTTTTGATGAACTTGCCATTCAAGTAGACGTAACTCATGGTGTCAGCCTTGTATTTAAAAAATCCCCTTCATCCGGTCCGCGACCACCTTCTTTCTCATGGAGAAGACCTGGATGAAAGGTCTGTATTAAACCGGAAAAGGGACAGGGAATAGATTGGTCATTGATTCTAGCGCAAAATCAGGAGAGGTAAAAGGGGGATGAATGAATACCCTTTTGTAACTGCCTTGAGGCACCCATTCCAAGGGCCACTTTGCGCCGTCCATGGCCGTTCGACTGTCGCCGTCCATGGCGACAGACGCCCTTTCCATGGGTACCACAAGCCCCTATCAGTAGTGGTGGTGAATAGTTACCCCCTTTTTAAGGTTAATTTTGAATAAATACGCAATTACCACTGACTTCAAGACAATTTTAAGAAATATACCGGGAACTGACTGCAAAAATTGAGGGGGGAAGTGATGGTGAAAGATTGACATCCACCACTTCTTTGCCTAGTTTCATGCCACGCACGAACACACTTAATCATCAGGATAAGGATCACCACATGGAAATAATTGATTTGCGCAGCGATACTGTGACTCAGCCCACTCAAGAGATGCGTGACGCTATGGCCAATGCACGTGTCGGCGATGATGTCTATGGAGAAGATCCGACGGTCAACCGCCTGGAAGCCGAAGCCGCTGAGATGTTCGGGATGGAAGCAGGTCTGTTTGTCACCAGCGGGACTCAAGGGAATCTGATCGCCCTGTTAACCCACGCATCCCGAGGCAGTGAAGTGATTGTTGGTGATAAATCCCACATCGTCCTTTATGAACAAGCGGGGATGTCGGCACTTGGTGGAATCATGCCTCATCCCCTTCCAGTTCAGGACAATGGTACTTTATTGCTGGATGATATCGAGAATGCCATTCGGGAAGATGATGCTCATTTTCCACGGACAACACTTGTGACCATCGAGAATACCCAGGGAACAGTTGGTGCAGTCCCTCTCAGCCCCGAATATACACAACAGGTTAGCGATCTGGCACATCGACACAATCTCAAATTACACATCGACGGGGCACGGATTTTCAATGCGGCAACCGCATACAACGTCTCCCCCGCTGAGATCATTGCGGGTGCTGATAGTATGACTTTCTGTCTATCCAAAGGGCTGGGGGCACCGGTGGGATCGATTCTGGTTGGTAATAAAGAATTTATTCATGAAGCGCATCGGACGCGAAAAGTCCTTGGTGGCGGGATGCGACAGGCTGGGGTACTGGCTGCGGCCGGACTGATTGGACTCCATAAAATGAGTCAACGGCTACATGAAGATCATGCCAATGCTGCCCATTTAGCTGAAAGTCTCAGGGATGTCCCCGGGGTCAGGGTGGTAAGTCAGCACACAAGTTTTGTCTTTTTCTGGTTGGAAGAGACGGCAAAATTGAATCCGACAGAATTTGCTTCAGCCATGCAGGAGCACAATATTTTACTCAGCCCCTATCCGGGATATGAACGTAAATTCCGGATGGTTCTACACTATTGGATCACGCGGGAGCGGGTTGATGAAGTTGTCAGGGCGATGCAAATGGTTCTTGGATAGGAGGGCGACCCGGGTTCATGACAATAATCGTCAAAAGGGGCTCTCTGATCGCCGAGAGCCCCTTTTGGAAAAAAGCTACTTGTCTGATGATTTCAAATACTTATAGTAGTCGGAATCGGTGGAGATAATCAGCTTCCCCTTTTCGTTGATAGTGTCTTTGTAAGATTCCATGGTTCGCAGAAAAGTATAGAACTCCTTGTCCTGATTGTAGGCTTCTGCATAGATGGAGGCGGCTTCCGCATCGGCGGCACCACGATATTCCAATGCTTTCCGATAAGCTTCGGAGCTGATATTTTTCAACTCGCGTTGCATCTGGCCAAGAATTTCCAGTTTTTCCCCTTCCCCTTCGGAACGATACTGAGCCGCAACCTTTTTCCGCTCATTGATCATCCGCTCGTAGACCCGGACACGAACCTGCTCGACATAGTTGAGCCGTTTAAATTGCACATCAATCAGTTCAATCCCGTATTCAGGGGTGCCGGCGCTGGCTTCGGCAAGAATATTAGCAAGGATTTCTTCACGACCAACCATGTCCTCTGGAAGAATCTGGACACCATCAACTTCAAAGCGCTCGTTATCACGAGCTTCGTAATCGCTACCACGAACCAGCTCAACCAACAGGTGTCCCGAAACAAAATCTCGTACGACCGAATCGATAATATCATCCAGACGGCTATGAGCCCCCCGTTCGGTAGCAACCGTTTTGAGGAATAGCAGAGGATCGGTAATACGCCAGCGAGCGGTCGTATCGACCCAGATGAATTTTTTATCTTTGGTCGGGATTTGGTTCGGATCACCATCCCACTTCAGGATGCGTTTCTCAAAACGGTTCACATCCTGAATAAAAGGAAGTTTAAAATGGAGACCAGGGTATGCAACTTCACCAACCGGCTTTCCAAACTGGGTGACAATCGCTTGCTCAGCTTCGTTTACAACATAGAAGCCCCCTTGTCCGATCAGGAGCGCAACAACAACGACAATAATAATTAATCCATTTTTCATTTGACTGCTCCTTCCATGGTCTTACGTAATGGGAGCAGCGGCAACAATCCACTGTTTTTCTCGTCCATAATATAGGTTTCTTCCAGCTTTGGCAGAACTTCCTCCATCGTTTCAATATGGATCCGCTTTCGGGTCACAAATGGAGCTTTCTTGTATTCGGTCAGCAATGCGAGGAAACGGTTGGTTTCACCGCGGGCTTTATTGACTCGTTCGACAGCATAACCTTGTGCTTCCTGCAGCGTACGTTTGGCTTCACCACGTGCCCTGGGAACTTGACGGTTGTACTGTTCAGTTGCCTGGAAAATCAAACTCTCTTTCTGCTGCTCGGCTTCGTTAACCTCGTTGAATGCATCCTTGACCGCATCGGGCGGGTTAACATCCTGAAATTTGACGGTGACAATCCGAACGCCGATATCATACTGATTAAGAGTCGCTTGCAGGGCCTGTTCGATCTGGCCAGCCAGGATGGCCCGATCGGTAGTCAGAACCTGGGTCACATCTGCATTACCAACGGTTTTACGCACCATCGCTTCAGCAATGTCGCGAATCGTGCCAACAGGATCTTTAATCTTGAAGATATATTTGAACGGGTCAGCGATCTGGAATTGAACAATCCATTCAATGTCACTGACGTTCAGATCCCCGGTGAGAGTCAGAGACTCTTCTTCAAGGCCACGTTTGTTATAGACCGTTTTTATCCCGGGGGTAACAGTTCGATAGCCAAACTCTTCTTTCAGAACCCGACCGGTTGGCACCAGATAGACCTGTTCAACACCAAATGGGATTTTGAAGTGGAGACCAGAGTCAGAAAATTTGGCGAACTTTCCAAACCGTAAAACCACGCCGGTTTCTTCGGTATCCACCTTATACATACTGCTGGATCCACCAATGACTGCTGCTATGATAGCAATAACAATCAACACTGGAAGTATCCCTTTTTTCGGGTTGGACGTCATTTTGTTTTTGACCCGATTAGCGATTTCAATGACCTTTTTTTCCAGGTCATCCCCGGAAGGGCCTTGTCCCCAATCTTGCATCAGTACCTCTTTCTTTTGAGAATGGTTTGTGAATATTTACCTGAATTAGTCTTGCGACCAGAACCTTGATGGTAACAGGTTTTGTCGGTCAATTGATATCCTTTTCACTCAAAATCGGCAAGATTTGCAACAATTGTCGGGTTGGCAGATTCTGCCCCGGCAGGATATACTCGGTTTTCAATCAGTTATTAATAAAAGGAGAGAGTTGTGAAAGTCATTGTTGATCTTTGTGTTGTCCCATTGGGAGTAGGTGTGTCGGTTTCAAAGTATGTTGCCCTTTGTCAGCAAATTCTTGAAGAAGCCGGATTGAAAATCCGTTTGCATGCTTACGGAACCAATATCGAGGGAGAGTATGATCAGGTCTTTGCCGCGATCCGTAGTTGCCATGAAAAAATACACGCCGCCGGGGCACCCCGCATCAGCACAACAATCAAACTGGGAAGTCGGGTTGATCGTCAACAGACAATGGTTGATAAGCTGCAGAGTGTGGAAGAAAAACTTTCCTGAAAAAATCAGTCGAAGAGAAAACGACCTTGCGGCGCTGAATAAAATTGGTAATTGCCTTTACCCGATTCTTTGACCCGGTACATGGCCCGATCAGCATTTTTCATCATTCCCGGAGCCGTTGTCGCATCTTCGGGGTAAATGCTGATTCCGATACTGGCACTGATGGTTTGAGTAAAGTCACCTTTGCTTAATTCGTGAGTCAGGGCACTACAGATCCGTTGAGCGGTCGCTTCAATCATTTCAAGTGATTCAATCTCTTCAAGTAAAATCAGGAACTCGTCCCCACCCATCCGGGCAACCGTATCGCTCTCTCGCACACATTGACTCAGACGTTTAGCGATATCGATCAGTAACAGATCACCATAATCGTGACCAAGGTTGTCATTAATCGCCTTCAAGTGGTCAAGGTCGAGGAATAACAGGGCAACCTGCCTGCGACTTCGGCGGGCTTTGCTGAGGGCCTGTTTTAAGCGGTCTTCAAACAGGAGCCGATTTGGTAGGTTTGTGAGGGCATCGTGATGAGCCAGGTGGTGCAGCCGTCTTTCATTTTCGTTGAGCAGCTCTTCTATCTGCAAGCGTTCGGAAATATCGCGTGCTACTTCAATGATGGCATAGACATCACCATTTGTATCAAACAGGGGAGAAGCACAAAGCTCAAAAATACGCTTGCCCTGACTGGTCATGTGATGGTGGACCATCGTAACTGGCACACCGGTTTCTTTGACTTCCAGCAGCGGACAGAGGTGATCATGACCGTTGCAGGGGACAAGAGAGGCGTGTGTGAGTTGGTAGCAGGTTAAAATCTCCTGTTGATTATTATTATCTTGTGCGTTTCGGGCGGCCTGGTTCATCTGCAGAATTTGGTAGTCGAGCCCGATAACCATCAGGGGATCAGACACGCCATCAATAACCGATTGTAGAAACTGGTTGCGTTCTTCCAGGTTTTGTTCTGCTTTTTTACGTTTGCTGATGTCGTGGATAATTGTATAGAGCAGTGTCTTCCCCTTGACTTGAATCGGATTTCTATAAACTTCTACGGGAACATTTTCGCCATCAGCCAAAGTATGGATAAATTCAAATTGTTGGTTTTTGAGTGTTTTTGCTTTGCCCAACCGTCTACGCGTTTCAGTTTCTCCCAATTGGTTAATTTGCCACATTTTCATTTTTTTCATTTGATCGAGACTATACTTGTAAAACTGACAGGCAGCAGGGTTGGCATCGACCATCCCTCCCGTTTCGGGGTCAATCAGGAGCATAGAAGAATGGGACTCTTCGAAAAACACCCGGTATTGTTGCTGGTGCTCTCGCAGCTCCTGTTCCACCTTATGCCTTTCTTCCAGTTCATGCTCTAAAAGGTGGTTCTTCTCGGCGAGTTGTCGTGTCTTCAATTTAACTTGCTGACGGGTCCACAAGGCAATGATCAACAGTAGAAAAAGCGTTGCCGCTAACAAATATATGATCGTTTTCAACCACCTGGGAAGGGTTGTAGGGTTTTTTTCTCCTAGCCACTTATCAAGAAGTCGATAATAGACAGAATTTGTCGACAGCTTCCAGTCACGCAGTAACTGATCAAATTCAACGGTCAGGAATTCTGGCGTTGAGGGCGAAAAAGCGGGTCGAACCTGAATAGGTTTAACCATAACCGATGAAGGGAGAAGCTCGAAAGTTTGTCTATTTTTCAGGCCATAAAGACGTCCCACCATGGCGGCATCCACAGCACCGTCCTTGAGCAGGGTAAAGGCTTCCCGATAAGAGGAAACTTCTACATAGTTAATTTTAACATCGAAGTTGTCGGCCACCTGAACTAATCCCTGTTCGCCAACAAGGTAGGTATCTTGTTTCAAAACCGCTAATTTTTTCCCGGCAAGTTCCAGAATCGAAGAAACCTTATTATCTTTACGGTGGTAGACCTGCCCCCAACTACTCACTACAGCTTCTTCAACAAATCGGTAGCTGGTCGCCCGTTCTTCTGTGTAAGCTATGGCTGGAAGAATGTCTATATCACCAGTGGAGAGAGCCTCCAGACATTGGTGCCATCGACAAGGGACATATTCAATTGTCCAATTCTTCTCTTTGGCAATTTGTTGAAAAAGGTCTGGAAATAACCCGTTAGCTTTGCCTTGCTCATCAACAAAGGTCAACGGCGGGTTATTGTCAATACCAACCCGGACTTCAGCTGCCCCGGATTGCAGCGGCAGCAGGATAAAAAATCCGATAATAATGATCTGAAGATAACGCAACTTTAATCCCCCCGGAAGGCTGAGTTTTTTGCTCAGAAGCAGGAAATCATCTTCTCTGTTGTAGCTTTAAGAGTTCATGTTTCAATTTATGATAACTTGAAAGGCGCTCTGGACTCAAGATTCGTGATTCAATGGCCTTGTTGACAGCACAACCGGGTTCGGTTTTGTGCTGACAATCCCGGAACTTGCAATCGATCGCCAAGCTTTCAATATCGGAAAATGATTCGGCCAGATCCTCGGCTCCGCCCCACAGGTGCAGCTCCCGCATGCCGGGGTTGTCCATCAGAATTCCACCATTGGGGAACAGGATCAGTTCCCGATGGGTGGTGGTATGGCGACCTTTTCCGTCTGCTTCGCTAACCGCTCCGATCTTTTGGCGCTCTTCACCGAGCATCCCGTTAAGGATGGTCGACTTTCCAACCCCTGAGGATCCGAGCAGCGCGATTGTTTCACCTGGTTGCAGGTAATTGAAAAGGATATCAAGTTGTACAGTATTGCGAGCCATACACAGATGAACCGGGCTGTTTCCGGCAATCGCCTCAACCTGAGCTTTACAGCCTTCTGGATCTGCACATAAATCTGTCTTGTTAAGCAGAATCACCGCTTCGGCACCGCTGCTTCTCACCAGCGTCAAATAGCGTTCAATCCGGCGCAGATTAAAATCACGATCCAGGCCACTGACGATAAAGACCAGATCAACATTAGCGGCAATGACCTGCTGTTCAATTCGGTTTTGTCCTTTTCGGGTGCCGGGAAGGTTGCGAGAAAAAGAACTCTTACGTTCCAGTAACGCATGGATTATCCCGCGCTGATTAGTCTGCAGTTCGACAATCACCCAGTCACCCACCACGGGAAGATTAGCCCGGCCACCTGCTTTATGGCGAACCTTCCCGGCAAACCGGACTGTTAGTTCCCCCTGGACAGACCAGACCCGGAAATAGTTTTTCTCGCCTCGTATCACCCGGGCAGGCAGATACCCCAACTTTTCCCAAGCTTGGAATTTCTCCGCAAAAAACGGGGACCAGCCCCAATCTTCCAGGGTCATCGCTCAACTCCTCGAGAACGACTCAAAGGGAGATTAAAGAGTAGCAGCCCGCAGGCAATCAACACGCCACCAACAAGATGGTACCCTTGAAATCGTTCTCCCAGAAACACAATCGCCAGCAACGAAGCAAATAGAGGAACCAAATTGATGTATAATCCCGCTCGATTTGCACCGATCTCGTGGATGCCTTTGTTCCAGCACAAGTAGGCCAGGATTGATGGGCAGAAGGCGACATAGAGCAAACTGATAATGACGGGTTGAGTTAATTCTAAAGGGGGTGATATTTGCACTTCCCATAGATATAACGGCAGGAGCAGGACAGCACCGACGGTAAACGTTGAAGTTAAAAAACTCAGAGGGTGGATCTCGGGTCGTTTCCGCAACAACACGGAATACAAGGCATAGAGACAGACGGCGAGTAACATCAACAAATCGCCAACCACAAATTCAAGCTGCAACAACCTTTGCCACTCCCCGTGGATGATGATGTAACCGGCACCCAGCATACAGAGGGTGATAGCAAAAAATTGGAAGCGGGAGATACGATCACGAAACAGCAGAAAGCTGAAGACGACAATAATAACCGGCATCACCGATTGAGTCAGTGCGATATTGAGAGCGGTCGTAGTATGTGCCGCGGTATAAAGCAGGGTATTGAACGAAGCTATGCCGAACAGTCCGATCAGAAATACGATCTTCCAACTCGCTTTGATCTTTGGCCAATCTTTTCGCGTTTGCCTCCAGGTAAAAGGGAGGAGGATGGCAAGGGCAATCGTCCAGCGCCAGAAAGACATTGAAGCCGGCGGAATCAGATCTGCTATCCCCCGGGCAAGAACGGAATTCCCCGCCCAGAACAAAGGGGGCAATATCAATAGCAGATAGATAAACGGAGATGGCTTTTTCATTCTGTCCTTTTCAGGCTAATGGCATAAGTCGTGAGAGTAACACAGGAACTGCTGTTTCGACGCGTAAAATCCGTTGCCCCAGACTGATGGGGATAAAGCCACAACTTTGCAGTTTTTCGACTTCATAGGGGATAAAGCCCCCCTCTGGTCCGATCGCTAATGTTGTTGGCTGGCTGACTCCGCATGGACAGACCGTTTCAACCCCGGGATGGGCAACATAAGCGGTTGTGCCTTTGCCGATCTGAGCCAATTCATCTTCAACAAACGGTTTAAAACGGGGTCGCAGCTGAATTTCAGGTAAAATTGTATCGCGCGCCTGTTCCAATCCCAAGATCAGATGCTCATTCAATTTTTCCGGCTGCAGTAAAGGGCTAGCCCAGAAACTTTTATCAACCCGATAACTGTTGATTAAATATATCTGCTTCACCCCCATGGAACTGACACTCTGTAAAACTCGTTTCAACATTTTGGGCCGTGGAAGTGCCAGTAAGAGAGTCATAGGTGATGGATCCGGTGGAAACTGGTTCAGTTGAACATCCATGACCAGTTCCTGCTTGTCCAGTTTGACAACCTTCCCGATTCCGAG
The DNA here is from genome assembly GCA_002049545.1 of Deltaproteobacteria bacterium tcs-42. Taxonomy (GTDB): domain Bacteria; phylum Desulfobacterota; class Desulfuromonadia; order Desulfuromonadales; family Geopsychrobacteraceae; genus Desulfuromusa. The sequence goes on from LLYT01000037.1 coordinate 23,005, forward strand.
CAATCCACCAAGTTTTCCGACCCGCAATTCATCTGCGGCCACCGCACGCTGGATATTCAGGATATGCTGCAAACGCCGTCCACGCAGCTGCACCCGCTCCCGGCTGATAAAATCATCATCATGGAGTAGAATCAGGTTCATGTTGGTCAATACAGTCGGTCATTGATCGCCGGCAGGCAGGGGACCCAAGACTCTTCCTGAATCAGTTCGGGGATCATCAATAAAACTCCCTGATATCATCACACTTCAATAAATCGCCAGTATATTATCAGATTTTCCCGATACAAAGCAGCGGAATTTAATATCGGAATTTAATATCTATGTTAAACTTTCAGCTCTGAATTGCGCCTTTGCTGATGGGAGTGAATCATGCTGACACGACAACAGATTGATGAAGCAGCACAAACCCTACAGGGGATAATTCGACAGACAGAGTTGATCCATTCTCCTTTCTATTCTAAACAACTCGGAACTCCACTCTATTTCAAGTACGAAAACCTCCAAAGGACCGGATCATTTAAAATTCGTGGTGCTTATAATTTTCTCTCCAGGCAACCAGCCGGGTCATTAGCGGCTGGTGTCGTGACCGCTTCGGCAGGCAACCATGCTCAAGGATTAGCCAGTGCAGCAGCTTTGCTTGATTGCCCCTGCCGGGTCGTTATGCCCGAAGGAACACCTTTGGCGAAAGAGCTGGCGACTTTGGAATATGGCGCCAAAGTTGTATTGCATGGCAATAATGGTGCCGAAGCCGAAAAATACGCGCGGCAGTTAGCCGAAATAGAGAACCTGCTATATGTCTCGTCCTTCGATCATGAACTGATTATGGCGGGGCAGGGAACCATTGGTCTCGAAATTCTTCGCGATTTGCCAGAGCTTGACACCCTGCTGGTACCAATAGGGGGAGGCGGCTTGATTGCCGGAGTTGCTACAGCAATCAAGTCTGAAAAACCGCACGTCCGCATTGTCGGTGTGGAAGCCGCATGTTTTGCCAGTGCTTCACTGGCACGGCGCAATGGCCATCCCAAGCACCTGTCGACCCGTTGCCATACCTTTGCCGAGGAAGTTGCGGTTAAACAAACCGGGGAATTTACTTTCCCGGTTATTGAAAAATATGTTGATGAAATTGTTACCGTTGAAGAAAGCGCCATTGCCAGGGCAATTGTCAGTCTGATGGAAAAAGGCAAGATGATTGTCGAAGGGGCTGGTGCGATGGGCCTGGCGGCAGCCCTCTATGGCTTGAAAACCGTCCACAAGGGAAACACCCTTTGTCTGCTCTCTGGCGGGAATCTGGATATCCAGAGTGTGGCTCGGGTCATTGAACAGGGGATGCTGGCAGACGGGCGTTACCTTAAATTAAAGCTTGAAATGGTCGATATGCCGGGAGCTCTGGCCCATTTGACAAATATTCTCAGTGAGCTTAAAGCCAATATTTTTCAGGTCAATCATGATCGACATAAATCATCCTTGCCTCTGGGAGAGGCGGAGGTCCTCCTTGATCTGGAAACTCGTGGCGCAGAGCATATCGAGGAGATATTGATGCGTCTGGAGGATGAGCGGTATCGACCGGAAGTGATTCGCTAACTTGTTTCCGTCCGGGGATTGTAAGGGGAGAGAAAAATCGCAAAGTCCACCAGTAATCCGGGTGGACTTTGCGATTTTCAGACAAGAAACATCAGAAGCGTACCAGCAGTCCAGCAAAAGGGCCGGAAAATTTAGTTTCGACAAAGATATCATCTTCATCAATTTTCAAGTCAAAATAGCGCACCCCGGCATAGAGGCCAACCATTGCGAGAGGTGAGAATTCCAACTGTGCCTCGGCATCAAGAAAGTGGTTACCGTCATACTCCATGTAGCCGATCCGTCCAGTAAGCCCGATGAAGTCAGCCAGAGCAATCCGGGTGCGAACACCAAGGGTTGGAATAGGAACCGTACCGGACTCCGATTCAGGTTCAGCGAAACTTTCGGCATCAAACATGACATCAACATCCGCAACCTTGACGGCCAGCTCTAGCCCCAATTGAAAACGGGTTGGTAGATCATCAAAGTTAAGCAGGTAGTATGTATATCCGATATCGTAGAGATTAATATCGAGATCAGTATTTGCGGTGTCGGTCGCATTGAACTCAACACCGTTGAATGTACCACCGACCGTCAGGGTTCCCGTCCCGGAAAAACTGATGGGCAAATAATTGAGTGAAAGTCGTGAGTTTCCCCACTTTAAAGCAATTTCTGTGGTTATATTTTCACTGTCATCCAGATCTAAATCTCTCTCCAGATCAACTTTCTGCCCAACACCATCGACAGTCCCGGCAATAGATCCTTCAGGGCTGAGTAATTGATACCCCCCTTTAGAGAAAAGAGTTCATCGGCAAAAGCACTGCTTGAAAGCAGCAGAAAAACAGCGACCAGGGGCAAAACTTTCCATTTGTTTAGCATGATTGATCTCCTTGTAAAATAGGGATTGTGCTGTCAGGATAATCAGAGAATAGAATGGCCCTGTCACCAAGACCAAGCCCTCCGTTGCCACCGGACATGCGGTTTTCCCGCATCCGG
>LLYT01000038.1 GCA_002049545.1 Deltaproteobacteria bacterium tcs-42
CAACGGAGGGCTTGGTCTTGGTGACAGGGCCATTCTATTCTCTGATTATTCACCACCACGACTGATAGGGGCTTGTGGTACCCATGGAAAGGGCGTCTGTCGCCACGGACGGCGACAGTCGAACGGCCATGGACGGCGCAAAGTGGCCCTTGGAATGGGTGCCTCAAGGCATTGCTGAACAGTTACCGGATTACAACGTACGGTGGTGTTTTGCCGCAAAAGTCTGGGACAGCCCCCGTGCGGGGACAGTTCCGAGTTTACTGCTATCCCTCTTAGACTGACAGCATATCCAGGAGACGCTAGATGGCTGAAGATACAGGCCAGGAACGCACCGAAGACGCAACAGCAAAACGGCGCCAGGATTTTCGTGAAAAAGGGCAAGTTGCGCAAAGTAAAGAGGTGGCGACTGCTGCATTGCTGACGATGTCCTTGTTGCTCTGGGTTTTCTATGCCCGCCAGTTTTGGGGCCGCCTGGAGGAACTCTATGCGGGTCTGTTGCGAATGATTGCTGAGTTTCAAGCAACTCCACTTGAGGTGGTTAATCTGGCGTGGGCGATGGGAGTGGTGATGGCAAAGCTCCTCTGGCCGGTTTTTCTTCTCACTATGGTGGTCGGTTTCTTTGCTTCGTTTCTTCAGGTTGGACCCCTCTTCTCGACGAAGGTTTTTCAGCCAGATCTCAACAAATTTAACCCGATCAAGGGGATGGCCAAGTTTGTCTCCAAACGTTCTGCAGTCGAACTGGTCAAGTCTTTGGCGAAAATCAGTTTGATTGGTTTTGTCGCCTATAAAACTGTCGCTAACGAATTCGAAACAGCTCTCACCTTGTCGCTGCTTGATTTGAATCAAACCATGATTTTTCTTGCTCAGGTCGCTTTTCTGGTTATAGGAAAAACCTGCGGGATTGTGATTGTGCTGGCAGTGATCGATTTTGCTTTTTCTCGCTACGAGATGGAGCAGAAGATGAAGATGACCAAACAGGAGGTCAAAGAGGAGTCCAAGGAGACGGAAGGGGATCCACAGCTTAGAGCTCGGGTACGCTCGGTCCAGCAGGAGATGGCGCGCAAACGGATGATGGCTGAAGTGCCCAACGCAGATGTCATTGTCACCAATCCGACCCACCTGTCGGTTGCTATTTCATACCAACGCGCAGAAATGGATGCACCGAAGATTGTCGCCAAGGGTGCCGACCATCTGGCCTTCAGAATTCGTGAAATTGGCAAGGAACATAAAATTCCTATCATCGAAAACAAGCCGGTGGCACGAGCCTTGTACAAGCAAGAGGTTGGGGAGGAAATTCCCGAAGAAATGTTTACCGCTGTAGCCGAACTTCTGGCTTATGTGTATGGATTGAATAAGAGCTAACTTGCTGATATTGAAAGATATTATTTGTTCACAACAGGGTTTCAAGAGGTTTTTATAAAGCCAAAAGCTTGACAGTGCCCTGTCAGAATTCAGTCTTGATGGAGAAAATATGGCAACATTAGATGGAGTCATCAACAATCGCTGGCGAGAACTGTTGCTGCGGAGTGATTTGCTGATTGCATTCGGCCTGGTCGCGATTCTGATGCTGATGATCTTACCGATACCACCGATGCTGCTGGATGTTTTTCTTTCGATGAATATCACCATTGGGTTGATGATTCTTATCATTACCCTCTATACCTCGCGGGCACTTGATTTTGCCATTTTTCCGAGTGTTCTGCTGGTGACGACCCTGTTTCGCCTATCCCTTAATGTTGCTTCAACCCGGTTGATTCTCCTCCATGGTGATGAAGGGCCAGCGGCAGCCGGCAGTGTTATCCAGTCTTTCGGTCAATTTGTCGTTGGTGGAAATTATGTGGTCGGGGTTGTCATCTTCACGATTCTGGTGCTGATCAATTTTATGGTTATTACCAAGGGTGCCGGCCGGGTCGCTGAAGTTGCTGCCCGTTTCACTCTGGATGCGATGCCGGGGAAACAGATGGCCATTGATGCCGATCTGAATGCCGGATTAATCAGTGATGAGGACGCCCGTACCCGCCGCAAGGAGATCGCGTCTGAATCAGATTTTTATGGTGCTATGGATGGTGCCAGTAAGTTTGTAAAAGGGGATGCGATTGCTGGAATTGTCATTACCCTGGTCAATATCGGTGCCGGTTTTGTGATCGGTGTCATGCAGAAAGGGATGCCGTTGGCTGAAGCTGCTGCCAATTATACCATCCTGACCGTTGGGGATGGTTTGGTTGGCCAGATCCCCGCTTTGATTATATCAACGGGTGCCGGTGTCATGGTGACCAGAACCGCAGGCGATGCCGATTTTGGTACCGAAATAAAACGTCAATTCACTATCCACCCACGGGCTCTCTGGGTCGTTTCGGCAATTTTGCTTGTTTTTGCTCTGATTCCGGGATTGCCGCAGCTCCCTTTTCTCTTCCTTGCAATAATTGTTGCCGGAATCGCCTGGCGGGTGCAGAAATCCCATGAGCAAGTAGATGAACAGGGTGGGGTCGAAGAAGCACCAGAGCCGAAACTGCTGGAAGAAGAAAATTACGAACAGATGTTGTCAGTCGATCTCCTTGAAATGGAGGTTGGTTATGGTCTGATTCCACTGGTTGATACCGCGCAGAATGGAGAACTGTTGCCACGGATTAAATCGATTCGGCGACAGTTTACCCTCGACATGGGCTTCATTGTTCCACCGGTGCATATCAAGGATAACCTGCAACTCAAACCGAACGAATATGCCATTGTCCTCAAGGGGGTGAAAATTGGTGGTGGAGAACTGCTCCCCGGCCATTTCCTGGCAATGAATCCAGGCACTGCAACGGAAGTGATCAAGGGGGTCGAAACGATCGAGCCCGCTTTTCAACTGCCAGCTGTCTGGATTTCTGAAGATAAGAAGGAACGTGCCCAGATCTCCGGTTATACCGTTGTGGACAACACGACTGTTGTTGCGACCCACTTGAGTGAATTGATTAAAACCCATGGTCATGAGCTGCTGGGCCGCCAGGAAACCCAGAATTTGCTGGACAATCTGGCCAACGAATATCCAAAGCTGGTGGAAGAGCTGGTCCCTGCCCTGCTCAGCCTTGGTGTGGTGATGCGTGTCCTGCAGAATTTACTGAGAGAAGGGGTCTCAATTCGTGATCTTAGAACTATTTTAGAAACATTGGCAGATTGGGCACCAGTTGTGCATGACCCTGATCTATTAACAGAACATGTTCGCACCATATTGGCTCGATCAATCAGTAACAGTTATAGCGAAGATGGACAGGTGTTGGAAGTGATGACCTTTGATCGCAATGTTGAAACGCAGATTCAGGAAGCACTGCACAGTACAGAACAGGGGGCTTACCTGGCTTTGGAGCCTGGTTTCGCCCAAGCATTGATCAACAGTTTGACCAAGGCACTACAGAATGCTGTCGGGGCAACTCCGGTGCTGCTGTGTACGCCAACAATCCGACTCCATGTCAAAAGGTTGACCGAACGTTATCTGCCCAGCCTGGCAATTATATCTCACAACGAGATCGCACCTCATTTGAAAGTGCGGTCGATAGGAACGGTGACTGTCGATGTTAGTTAAAAAATTTGAAGCGGAAAATATGGCGGCTGCACTCAAGCAGGTGAAGCAGACTCTCGGCTCTGAAGCGTTGATTCTGTCGACCAGAACCCTGGGGAAAAAAGGATTAGGTGTCCTGGGTAAGCAGGTTATAGAGGTCACAGCTGCGATTGAATCACCGGCAATGAAAAGTGGCATGCGTAAAGCAGTCCCGAATACCGAAGCAAAGTCTGCGGTTCTTGGAAAAATGCCCGTTACTTATGGTCGTCAAGTCGAAACTCTCGAGGACGAGCAAGTTTCTCTATCGAAGGCGGCGACAGGCAAAAAAAGGGAAAAAAAAGGGCAAGTCAAAAGTAATCCTCTTGAAGACGAAGTTCGTCAATTGCGATCACAGCTGGAAGCGCAAAATGTCAACCAGTTGCAGGCTGAGATCAACCAGTTAAAGGAGCTGATGCAGCAATTGAGTCAAGCGCAATTGGAAGGCCGGGATGGTGTCGCGGCGACCCCTGTTCCACAACCGATGCAAAACCATCAAGAAGACAGACCGAAACCGACCACTCAACCGGCTCAGCTGAAAACTTCTCCTGAAAAAGCCCTCGAAGATCTCCTTGAGCTGATGGTGGAACGCGGTATTGACCGTGAGGCGGCGGCAACGATTGCCCGTTTTGCAGCCCCGCAGATGAAAGAACGGCAACGTCAGGAGCCGGATCAGTGTCGTGATTTTCTCACTGCGACAATTGCCAGTCTGGTACAGACAACCGGGCCACTCTGGAAACCGGGGGATCCACAGAAACGTATTTCCCTGGTTGGGGCAACTGGTGTGGGGAAAACTACGACAATTGCCAAATTGGCAGCAGACGCAATCACTCAAGGCGGGGCCCGGGTGGCTTTGGTCACGATTGACACCTACCGGATCGCAGCAGCCGAGCAATTGAAAGTTTACGGCGAAATCATGGGGCTGCCGGTTGAGGTTGTCCTTTCTCCAGAGCAGTTGCAGGAAGCTTTTCGCCGTCATCGTGATAAGGATCTTATTCTGATTGATACTGCTGGTCGAAGTCCGCGCGATCAGATTCAGATCGATGAGTTGAATCAATTTCTCGGCAAAGGGTCGAAGGTTGAAAATTGTCTGGTGCTGGCAGCTCCGACCGAGGAACGGTTGCAGCGGAAAACCCTTGAGGCTTTCAGCCCCCTTCCCCTTTCCCGATTGATTTTCACCAAGCTGGATGAAACAGATCGCTGTGGCACCCTGATTAACGTACCGATTCAAAGCAATTTACCGTTGGCTTACCTGACTAACGGTCAACAGGTTCCGGAAGATTTGCTGCAAGCTGAACCGAGGATGGTTTCCGAGCTGGTCATGGTAACAACCGACCCAGTACGGAGGGTCGCGGTATGATGAGTGCTGGAACGGATCAAGCTGGAACCTTGCGCAGTATGCGGAGTCAGCTGGGAGAAAGCACTTCTGAGTTAGAAATGCCCACGACGCGGGTTCTCTCAATTACCAGCGGTAAAGGTGGGGTTGGAAAAACAGCGGTGGTTTCAAATATCGCTGTGACTTTGGCTAAACAAGGGAAGAAGGTTTTGGTTATTGACGCTGACCTGGGTCTGGCGAATATCGATGTGGTCCTTGGCCTTTCGCCAGAATATAACCTCAACCATTTTTTTAATGGTGAACGGACTCTGGAGGAGGTGATGGTTGAAGGCCCTTACGGCTTGAAAATTCTGCCGGCCGGATCTGGAGTTCAGCAGTACACCCACCTTGACAGTCAACTGAAAATGCGTCTGATTGATTCACTGGATGCTCTGGATGAGCATTTCGATGTGGTCTTGATCGATACTGAAGCCGGTATCTCTGACAATGTTACATATTTCAACGTTGCTGCTCAGGACATTCTGGTGGTGACAACCCCGGAGCCGACAGCGATTACCGATGCCTACGCTTTGATGAAGTTACTTTCGACCCAGTATCATCAAAAACGTTTTTTGCTGGCTGTCAACTCGGTTCGAGGTGCGGATGAGGGACTGGATGTCTTTGAGAAGTTGACGATGGTTTCGGGACGCTATCTCGATATTTTTCTCGATTATCTGGGTTGTGTCCCCTTTGACAAAAAAATGCATGAATCGGTACGCCGGCAACAGGTGATGGTTGATCTGTTCCCCGATCACAAAGTTGCAAAATCTTTCACCACCCTGGCGGAAAACTTGATTGATGCTCCGGTCGATGGTCAGGCCCAGGGGACCCTGCAGTTTTTCTGGAAGCAGTTTCTCGGCGTTGGTTCGGAGGCGAGCTAATGACTTTCGGTAGTGGCTACGGTCCGCCGGGAGCGGCGGAGCGGGAGAAAATGATTGAATCGCATCTATCTCTGGTCGACTTTCTGGTGGACCGGATGATGACTCAGGTGCCTGCGTTTGTCAGTCGTGACGATATTCGCAGTGCCGCCTTGATGGGGCTGATGGATGCATCCAATCGTTTTGATCCACGTCGTGGCGTACTGTTTAAAACTTTTGCCGAGCGGAGAATTCGTGGTGCTGTATTTGATGAGGTGCGGCGGATGGATTGGTTTTCCCGAACTTTACGTGAAAAGCAATCGCGCCTGGCCAAATCAACGGATGACTTAGAAAAGCGGCTCGGTCGTGCTGCCGAAGACCCAGAACTGGCCGAAGAACTGGAGATGAGTCTCGATGATTTTCGTGAATTGCAACTCCAGGTCAGTCAACTGGGGACGATCAGTTTGAATGAAAGTTTCGATAGTGACGATGATTCGGGAAAAACCTTCATTGATAACCTCGAAGATGGCAAGCAGGCCAGTGTTCAGGAGCGGATGGAGGCAAATGAGCTGACCGGGGAACTTGCTGGATATCTGGAGCAATTATCGGAAAAAGAACGTCTGGTTGTTGCCCTTATCTATTACGAAGAGTTGTCACAAAAAGAAATTTCTGAAGTTCTTGAACTGTCGGAAGGGCGGATTTCTCAGCTGCATACTCAGGCTTTAGGTAAGCTAAAGAGCAAAATGAAACGCAGTATAAACGCGTTGCGTCAGGAGAACTAAGGATGGCTGCTGAACAACTTCCTTTGTTGCTGGTCGGGTCGGTTGCGTTACTGGCTCTGCTTCTTGGATTCTGGCAGTTAAGGATTTCAAGAAAACTGGGTCGGGAGTTATGTGAATTGCGGCAGCATTTACTGGATACTGGAGCTAAACAGCAGCACAAACCAAGTTTTTCCAAGAGCCTTGATCAGGTTGAGCGGGAACAGAAAACTATTGAACCACCTCGCAGTAGTTCGGAAAAGTACCGTTATGTTGCTTCTCTGGCGAGTCAAGGGGTCAACGCCAAAGGGATTGCTGCTGCCTTGCAAATGGCTCCGGCCGAGGTCGAGCAGCTGCTGCAATTAGTACAGTTGAAGCAGCAGATTCCGAGTTAAAGATTCATGGTAGGCAGGTCGACAAGCAGGCATCACTATCGATTGGAGAACCAAGATGTCAAGCGGTAAGTATAGCGCAATTTCAGGGGCAGTTGCACGGATGCAGATGCTGGAAAACATCAGTGAACATCTGGCGGCGGCAAAAACTCCCGGCTATAAAAAAGGGACAGTCACTTTTGAGGCCAAACTTGGTGAAGCAACCTCAGGTATGGCGACCAAAGGGACCAATTACAGCCGCATCACCGAGCAGGAAATCGATTTTACTCCCGGTCATCTTGAATTCAGTGGAGACCCATTAGACCTGGCGATTAAAGGGGATGGTTTTTTTCAGATCCAGCGTCCTGATGGCAGTTTTGGTTATGCGCGCAAGGGGAATTTTCAACTTAATGGTGAGGGACAGCTCGTTGATACCAATGGATTTCCAGTCATGGGTGCCGGTGGTGGTGAAATTGTCTTGCCACACTCAGATGTTGATATTGGACTTGATGGTGCCATCTGGGCCGATCAAAATCAAATTGGGCAGGTTGGACTATTTCAATTTGCCGATACATCGGTTTTAAAACGGGTTGGCGGTGAAATGTTCCAGCCCGTTGAGGATATGCAGCCGGAACCGCACCTCGATCCACAGATCGTACAGAAAAACCTTGAAGCCTCGAACATTGACATGATGAAAACTATGGTACGCATGACCTCAAATCTACGGGCGTTTGAGGCAACTCAGAAGGCATTGAAAATTTATAGCGATATGGGTGCCAAGGGTGCACAAATTGGCCTGGTGCAATAGATATTTTGCCGGGTAAGGCATACCAGAAAATAAGGAGTTGAATATGATCAGAGCACTTTGGACGGCATCAACTGGGATGCAATCTCAAAAAGTTAATATGGATGTGATCGCCAACAACCTGGCTAATGTGAACAGTTCCGGTTTCAAGAAGAGCCGCGCCGATTTCCAGGATATTCTTTATCAGACCAATCGTGCGGCTGGAACTGGTGTTGATGGTGGTGAAGTCCCAACTGGGGTGCAGGTTGGACTTGGCTCCCGGGTCGCTGCTGTGCAGAAGATATTCACGACTGGTGATTTTCAGCAAACTGAAAATGAACTGGATCTGGCGATTGAAGGTCCCGGTTTTTTTGCGGTCACCCTTCCTGACGGCAATGAGGCTTATACCCGCTCTGGGTCCCTGAAGAAAGACAGTACCGGACGACTGGTCACTTCTGATGGTTATCCTGTCGTGCCAGAAATTGTTATTCCTGAAGGAGCCACTTCAATTTCGATTGGCAGTGGTGGCACCGTTGATGTCCTTCTGGATGGCGAGAACACCTCAACCCAGGTGGGAACCATGGAACTGGTTCGTTTTGGCAATCCTGCCGGATTGAGCAGTCTGGGACGCAATCTTTATGCAGAGACTCCGACGACTGGCGCACCGCTTGCGGGAACCCCCGGTGAGGAAGGTTTCGGCACGCTGTCGCAGGGATTTCTAGAAGGTTCCAACGTCAACATTATGGAAGAGATGGTCAATATGATCGCCGGGCAGCGAGCCTATGAAGTCAATTCCAAGGCAATCAAAACGGCGGATGAAATGTTGCAAATGACCAGTGGACTGGTCAGGTAAAGGATAAACAAATGAGATATCTGCTCTGTCTGTTTCTGCTGTTATTAACTCCGCTCACGGTTTATGGGGCAAGCCAGTCAGCTGTTGCCAAAACCGCTCAGCTGATTGATCAACAGGAAATGGAGCAGATCTTTGACGACTATCTGGCGGAACAATCGATGTTGCTGCCCAATGTAGATCTGCGTTTCAAGTCGCTGGCATTACCCGATTCGTACAAAGTCCCGGCCGGGCGGATTGCCCATCAGGTGATTCCAGCCAAACCGGGGGTGATCGGTAGCCGTCGCATGACTCTGATGACTCGCGTTGATGGGCGTATCATCAGTAATCAATCGGTTCGAGTCAAACTGGAAGCTCTGGCTGAAGTTGCCGTCATCACAGAAACATTACGACGTGGAGCTATTCTTGACAGTGGTGATGTCGAATTGCGCTATCAGGATATCAGCAGGTTGAAAGCGCCGATTTTTTCGCTGGAGGATGTTATTGGCAAGCGCCTGAAGCGTTCCGCGCGACTGGGTAGGCCATTACAGAGACAGCAGGTTGAATTTCCCCCGGTTATAAAGCGGGGAGAGCGGGTGGTTATCCAGGCCCATAGCCGGGGATTGATGCTGACCGCAGCGGGGGAAGCAAGGCAGGATGGTCGCAATGGTGAGGCTATTCGGGTGATGAACAGTAATTCCCGCAAGGAAATTCTCTGTCAGGTCATTGCTCCCGGACTGGTCAAAGTGGAGTTTTAAATGATGAAAAATGGGTTTTTATTAATTTTGCTTGTTGGGTTGCTCAGTGCTTGCGCCGGCCCTGCATCACGGGTTGATTTAAGTGAAGTTGAGCCGGTTGCTCCGATCATAAATGAACCGCCACCACCACAAACGGCGGGATCTCTCTGGACCGAAAGTCGTGGTGGAATGTTTGTCGATATGAAAGGGCGTACTGTCGGCGACATCATTACGGTCGTGATTATCGAAAATGCGAGTGCCAGCAAAGAGGCAACGACTGAGACAGATCGTAAAAGTACCATGTCTGCCGGGATTACCAATCTTCTGGGTTTGGAAAAATATATTGGCCAAATCGGGAATGATGCGATCAGTAATACGTCTTTGGTTAATGCAGCAACAGAGAATGACTTTGAAGGGGGCGGAAAAACGGCACGCAAAGAAACACTGACCGCAACACTGACGACTCAGGTTATCGAAGTCTTACCAAATGGTAATTTGCGGATTGAAGGGAACAAAACTGTGACCGTCAACAACGAGATGCAGATCGTCAAACTTACCGGAATTGTTCGCTCTTCAGATATTTCACCTCAAAATATCGTTGACTCAAAAAACATCCTCAATGCCCGGATTGCTTATGTCGGCGAGGGCGTCATCAGTGATAAGCAGCAGCAGGGTTGGTTGGTAAGGGGCCTGGATGCCGTTTGGCCGTTCTAACGTCAGGGCCGGTGCGCCGGCCCCTGACACAGTTGAGACAGGGAACTAAAATGAAAAACTTGAGCCATAAAACGATTATTGCACTGCTGATTCTCTGGGGTGCTGTTTTCCTTTCAACGGCAGAGGCCTCCAGAATCAAAGAACTGGCCAAACTGGAAGGGGTACGCTCCAATCAACTGATCGGTTACGGCCTGGTCGTTGGCCTTAATGGTACCGGCGATAGTGCCAGCACCCGATTCACCATTCAGTCACTGGTCAGCATGATGGAGCGCCTTGGCGTGACCGTCAACCCCGACACGGTTAAAGTTTCCAACGTTGCTGCTGTGGTTGTGACGGCAAAACTGCCAGCATTTGCAAGAGCCGGAAATACGATTGATGTCTCGGTCTCTTCGATCGGTGATGCAGATAATCTGGCCGGTGGCAATCTGTTGATGACCCCGCTAAAAGCAGCGGATGGGAAATACTATGCGGTGGCTCAGGGGCCGATGGTGGTTGGTTCGCTGGCGTTCGGAGGCGAGGCTGCCAAAGTGCAGAAAAATCATCCGACCGCGGCCAGAATTCCAGACGGAGCGTTAGTTGAACGAGAGGTCCCTTTTGTTTTTGGTGAGGGCTCTGAGCTGAACTATCGCTTGAAAGATTCTGATTTTACGACGGTGACACGCATGAGTAAAGCGGTTAACCAACATTTTGGCGGAACCCCGGCGCGTGCTCTGGATGCCGGACAGATGGAGGTTGTGATCCCTGAGGCTTATCGCGATAGAGTCGTTGAATTTGTTTCCGAGCTGGAACATTTAACGGTGATCCCCGATACTCTGGCTCGAATCGTCGTTAATGAAAAGACCGGCACCATCGTCATGGGTGAAGGGGTCAGGATCTCCACGGTTGCAGTTTCTCACGGTAATCTCAATCTGGTCATCAGTGAACAGAGTAATGTGTCACAGCCGAATGCCTTGTCTGAGGGTGAGACCGTTGTCACTCCGGAAACCGATATCGGTGTGGCTGAGGAGGCAGGTAACCTGGTGGTGCTGGAGCAGGGTGTCAGTATCGGTGACGTTGCGTCTGCACTGAATGCGATTGGTGCGACACCACGTGATTTGATTGCAATTTTCCAGTCGATAAAAGCTTCTGGTGCAATGTACGCCGATCTGGTGGTGCTATAATGAATCCTGGAATTGATGCGGCACAAATCTTCAGTCAAGCGACAGCCCAAACTCCTGATGCTCACAAGGGACAGGATCCCGAGAAGCTGAAAGAGTCAGCACAGCAGTTTGAAGCGATTTTCATTCAGCAGATGTTCAAGGAAATGCGCAAAACCATCCCCGATGACGGCCTGATTCAGCGCGGTAACGCTGATGATATCTATAATCAGCTCCAGGATCTGGAAGCGGCAAAGATTACCGCCCAACAGGGTGGAATCGGTCTGGCCGAGCTGATGATGCAGCAGTTGATCGAAAAATAGTAGCGGCAGTATTCCGGGGACAAATATTTGTCACGTGGGATTTGCCATAGTGATTGGAGCATAATGATCAAGTGCTGTTGGTTCTGACCGATCATTAAACAAATCCCCTCTGAAAATGGAGGTGCAGGATATGGATAAACCAATTGATGATGCTGTTTTTGCACTTATTTTGCGTTTTGCCGGTTTTGATCATAAGCTCTCTTTTAACGATGATGAGTTTTTGAGAGAACAGTTGAAAGAGATAAATGCGCATATTGACCAATTCCCTCCGGCGGAACGGAGAGAGCAGACACTTAGGTGGATTGAGAAGTATGCAAGTGGATATCGGGATGCCTGGAATAAAGAAGTTGTTGCCCGGGAAGTTTCAGAACATAGGTGCCCTGATTGCCCGTTATGTGATGGGGATGACCACGAGCATTGTGAGATCCATGATCAGTGGCTGGTGCTGTTGCAAAAATATATTGCCCACGAAGTTAACTCACAAGAATATATTGGAGAGACGTTAACCCTGCTTTCCAGCCACAAAGAGGATCTCAAAATCAAGCTTAGCACCTTGTCTTCGCAGTCGTAGCAGAGGGTTTGAACGAATCTGAATTCAACGGTTTTAACGGCCTGGTTTGAAGCGAAACAAATAGAACCCGCTCAGAACCATAATTCCGGCGCAGATAAACAGTGCTGTAAATCCCGCCCTCTCACCGATGACCCCCAGTAACAGGGCACCGCAAAAAACTCCGCTATCGATCCCGCCAGTAAAAGTTCCGGTCACCTTGCCACGGACTGCATAAGGTTCATCCCGCACCCCCATAACAGCCAATCAGATAATTAGTCCCCGAGCCGAGTGAATTTCCGAGGGTGGCAATGACAACAGCAGCAACCGGATTGCTTCCTTGTAAAAGCGGGACAACCAGGAACCATTCAGACCCCAATGGTAACAGAGTTGATGCACAGAAACTGATGAGAAAGAGTGACAAAAGGCCATATTCGGTGAAAAGCTCAGGCATGGCCGGGATCATAGCAGAGTGACTGCTGAAAACAAATGATTGAAAATGCCTTGTGGCGTGACTGGTCAGGGTGTAAATTGTTCGCTTCGATATCAGCAATGAAAAGGACACGGGTGAAATGGATAAGGGACAGGTTCTTAATAAAATAAAAAACCTGCTGGAGATGATCAAGTTTTCCCATACGATTTTTGCTTTTCCATTTGCCTTGATGGGGGTGGTTTTGGCCGCACTGGCAAGTGGCAAGGCTCCTGGCATTGGTCAGGTTTTCTGGATTTGCCTGGCAATGGTTGGGGCACGAACAGCAGCTATGGGTTTGAATCGACTGATTGATGCCAGGATTGATGCTGGTAATCCACGGACCGCCAATCGACATATCCCCGCCGGGAAAGTGTCGATTCTGGAGGCGATCCTGTTTATTCTGGTCACATTAGTTATCTTCTTTTTTGCTGCCTGGATGCTGAATCCGCTCTGTTTGAAATTAGCACCGATTGTCGTTGGGTTCTTTGTCCTCTACTCCTACTGTAAGCGTTTTACCCATTTTGCCCATATCGTTTTAGGTATTTGCCTTGCCGCCGCACCGATAGGAGCCTGGGTGGCATTGCGTGGTGACCTCGGCTGGTCGGTTATTTCCCTTGGGATTGCCGTTTTGTTCTGGGTCTCCGGTTTTGATATCTTTTATGCCCTGCAGGATTACGATTATGATGTTGAACATGGACTCCATTCGGTACCTTCGAAACTGGGTAAAGAGAAGTCGTTTCGGCTGGTGCGGATCTTCCATGGGTTGATGTTATTATTTCTGCTGCTGGTATTACCGGGAAGTGGCTTGGGTTGGATTTATTTTGCCGGAGTTGTTGTCGTGGCCGCTCTACTGGTGTATGAACATTTGTTGGTTAAACCGGATGATCTATCGAAACTGGACGCGGCTTTTTTTAATATGAATGGCTATATCAGTGTGACGATTTTTGTGTTTACTTTAGTTGATGCACTGGTTTGAAAAAATAACGGAGAGACGCTGAGTGGGAGAGTTCACAGAGGAGATCTTTTTGTTTCAGGTTTTAAACCCAAGAAAGAAATTTAAGGTTTTGATCTTCTCTGCTTCTCTCCATCTCTCCGTTGAGGACTTTGACTGACTATGAAAAAGATTGTTGTCGGTATAACCGGAGCTTCCGGTTCCATCTACGGATTACGTCTGATTGATGAGCTACTACGTGCTGAAGGGCAGGTAACACTTCTATTGACCAATGCCGGGCGACAGGTTCTGGCTTATGAAATTGGTCTTGAACTGTCAGAAAGTTCACAGGAATGTTCACGACAAATTAAACAGCACTTCAAGGCAGGAGATAATTTACAGTTTTGCGCAATTCACGATTTTTTTAACCCGGTTGCCAGCGGATCGAGCGCACCCGATGCCGTGGTTATCTGCCCCTGCTCTATGGGAACAGTGGGGCGGATTGCTGCAGGTTTGTCGGATAATCTGTTGGAGCGGGTTGCCGATGTTGCATTGAAAGAGAATAAACAATTATTGCTGGTCCCGCGTGAAACCCCTTTTAACCAGATCCATCTGGAAAATCTGTTGCGACTGTCAAAAGCGGGTGCACAGATTTTACCGGCAATGCCGGGATTTTATCAGCAGCCGGAAACAGTTGCCGATCTGGTAAATTTTGTGGTGGGAAAAGTTCTGGATAGCATTGGCGTAGAACATCAGCTGTTCAAGCGCTGGGGAGCGGACGAATAGGGATGACAGGAACAAACATGACTGATCTGTTTCAAAAGTTACAAGATAAAATCAAACAAGAACAACGTATCACCGATGCTGATGCCCAGGCTTTGTTCGAGTCAAACGATCTGCTGGCAATTGGAGAATTGGCCGCAGAGGTGAATCGGCAGAAAAATGGCGACCGGGTTTTCTTCAATGTTAATCGCCACATCAATTACACCAATATTTGTGTCAGCCAGTGTACATTCTGTGCTTTTTCCAAACTGGAAGGGGAGGATGACGGTTATACTCTGGCGTTGGATGAAATTCGGGAAAAAGCAGAGGAAGCAGTTGCCGCCGGAGCAACGGAAATCCACTCGGTTGGTGGTTTGCATCCGCGCTTACCTTTCGAGTTTTATCTCGATATGCTGCGTACCATCAAGGCGGTTTCGCCACAATTACACGTCAAAGCTTTTACCGCAGTAGAAATTGACTACTTTTCCCGCATCAGCAAAACAACCCCTCTTGAGGTGATTCATGCCCTGCGGGAGGCCGGTCTTGGTTCGATGCCCGGCGGTGGTGCTGAGATATTCGCCAAGGAAGTTCGGGATAAAATCTGTCCGGAGAAGATATCGGGTGAGCGGTGGCTCGAAGTGATTGAACAGGTGCATAACGCCGGATTAAAAAGTAACGCAACCATGCTGTTTGGCCATCTCGAAAATTCTGCCGATCGGGTTGATCATATGTCCCGTTTGCGGCAATTGCAGGATCGCACCGGTGGTTTTCAAAGTTTTATCCCGCTCGCTTTTCAGCCTGACAATACCCGGGTACCCGGAGCAAAAGGGGTTGGTGGTGTGGATGCGCTGAAAACTCTGGCGATCAGTCGGATCTACCTCGATAATTTCCAGCATGTCAAAGCCTACTGGGTGATGCTGGGAATGAAAATTGCCCAGACGGCACTTTGCTTTGGGGTGAACGATCTGGATGGAACCGTGATTGAGGAACAGATCGGTCACGATGCTGGTGCCGATTCCCCGCAGGAAATCAGCAAAGATCGGATTATCAACCTGATTCGCAAGGCGGGAAAGACGCCTGTGGAGCGGGATACACTCTATAATGAGTTGAAGGTTTATTGATATGTAGGGGCGCTGCTTGCCGCGCCCTGTCTGGAATGTCAGGATCCGGGCGCGGCAAGCAGCGCCCCTACGGACTATATGGATATTTATACAAAAATTGCGAAGAATATTGCCGGTGGACAGCCAATCAATCGTGAAGAGGCCCTCTGGCTTCTGACCGAAGCTGATTTGCTCAAGGTTGGTCAATTGGCGGATAAAATTCGCCGACAGAAGCATCCCGGAAACCGGGTGACTTTTGTTGTGGATCGCAACGTCAATTATAGCAATGTCTGTGAATCGCAATGTAGATTTTGTGCTTTCTACCGCTCTGTCGATGCTGCTGATGCCTACCTGCTCGATTATGAGACGATCTTTGCCAAGGTCCAGGAACTGGTCGATTATGATGGAACGCAACTGCTGATGCAGGGCGGGATCCATCCCGGTCTTGATATTGAGTGGTTTGAAAACCTGTTTCGTCAGTTGAAGGAAAAATTTCCACAGGTACAGATTCATTCACTCTCTCCAGCCGAGGTTATTCAGATCGCCAAGCTTTCTGATTTGAGCATGGAAGAATGTTTGCAGCGTCTGCATGCCGCGGGATTGGCTTCAGTCCCCGGTGGAGGTGCCGAAATTCTGGTTGATCGGGTTCGTCGGGAAATCTCTCCGAATAAGATTGGTTGGAAAAAATGGGCCGGGGTGATGGAAGAAGCTCACAGGCTTGGAATGCGTACCACTGCAACGATGATGTTTGGCAGTACCGAAACCCCCGAAGATATTGTTCAGCACCTGTTCCGGATTCGTGAGATTCAGGAGCGTACCGGTGGTTTTACCGCTTTTATCCCCTGGTCCTATCAGCCCGATAATACAGAACTTGGTGGTGAATCTGCCAGTGGTATTGAATACCTCAAGGTCCTGGCAGTTTCGCGGATTGTTCTCGATAATATCGAGAATATTCAGGCCAGCTGGGTGACGCAAGGTTCGCGGATGGCACAGGTTGCCTTGTCTTTCGGCGGCAATGATCTGGGAGGGACAATGCTGGAGGAGAATGTCGTTGCCGCTGCTGGTTGTTCGTTCCGGATGTCTCAGGACGATATTGTCGAATTGGTGCGCGGTGCGGGGTTTATTCCGGCACGGCGGACGACTGAATATCAGATTTTGAAGGAATATTGAATTATGCTTCCTTTACGTAAAAACATCGCCGAAATGACAGGCTACGTCCCCGGCTTTCAGCCTGATGGCGAAGGCTGGATCAAGCTGAACACCAACGAGAACCCCTATCCGCCGTCACCAAGGGTGGTTGAGGCGATTCAGGCTGAGCTGTCCAGCGGTGGGGAGAATCTGCGCAAATATCCCGATGCCGGGAGTAAAGAGGCGAGACGGGTTGCTGCAGAACTGTATGGTGTCGATCCTTCCTCGGTGATTATGGCGAACGGTTCGGACGAGCTGCTCAATAACCTGATTCGTGCCTTTGCTGATGCCGGGGATGAAATTGGCTATGTCCACCCTTCTTATTCCTACTATGCAACCTTGGCTGAAATCCAGGGGGCGAAGGTCCGTACCTTCGGGTTGACCGATGACTTCCTCATCGCCGACTTCCCGAAACGTTACCCGGGGAAGATTTTTTTTCTCACCAGTCCCAACGCTCCGCTCGGGTTTGGTTTTGAGAACGATTATATTGCCGAGTTGGCCGAGCGGTGTGCGGGAATCCTGGTGGTTGACGAAGCTTATGTTGACTTTACCGATGTATCGGCAATGGAGCTGGTGAAGAAACACAAAAATATTGTTGTGACACGAACCTTTTCAAAAAGTTATTCCCTGGCTGGAATGCGATTGGGTTTGGCTGTGGCACAACCGGAGGTGATTGAGGCTCTCGATAAAATCCGCGACCATTATCATCTTGATCGGTTGGCATTGGTAGCGGCGACGGCCGCACTACAAGACCAGGATTATCTGCAATCCACCGTTGCCAGAATTTGTGAAACACGTGACTGGTTCAGTGCTGAATTACGTAAGCTTGGTTATCGGGTCAATCCATCACAGGCAAATTATATCTTTGCTGCCCCACCCGATTTTGATGGGAAGCGGGTTTATGATGTTTTGTTAGCCAGAAAAATTCTGGTGCGGTATTTTTCCGATCCCCTTTTGCAACATGGTGTGCGTATTTCCATTGGCACGCGCGGTGAGATGGAAAAAACCTTAACAGTGTTAGGTGAGGTAGGTTAAATTCCGTAGGGGCGCCGCTTGCTGCGCCCTGTTTGTCGGTGCTCAAAGAGGGGCGCGCAAGCAGCACTCAAAGAAGGGCGCGGCAAGCAGCGCCCCCATGATGGAATGAACGATTTGCCTTTCGATTCTGATACCGTTTCTCCCCGACTACTGGTGTGGTACGGGCAAGCGGGCCGTGATCTGCCGTGGCGGAATACCGGCGATCCCTACCGGATCTGGCTGTCGGAAGTGATGTTGCAACAAACAACGGTCACGGCGGTTATCGATTACTATCAGCGTTTTCTCGAAAAAATTCCGACGATAGAATGTCTGGCGGCGGTCCCTTTGGCCGAGGTTATCGACCTCTGGGCCGGATTGGGTTACTACTCCCGTGCCAGAAATCTGCACGCGGCGGCGAAACTTGTGGTTGAGCAGTACGAGGGGTGTTTCCCTGAGGAGGTTGAAGCGTTGCAGCAGCTGCCGGGGGTGGGGCGTTCGACTGCTGGAGCTATTGCAGCACTGGCATTTAATCGCCGGGCGCCGATTCTGGATGGTAATGTCCGGCGGGTGCTCTGCCGATTGTTTGCTTTGCAGGAGCCGCCTCGTTCAACCTCTGCTGAAAAGCAACTCTGGAAATGGTCAGAAGAGTTGACCCCGGTTGCAAACGTTCATGACTATACCCAGGCAATTATGGATCTGGGGGCGCTGGTTTGCGTGCCGCGTAAACCAGTTTGTGAACAATGCCCTTTAGAAGAGCTTTGTCGGGCACGTAAATTGGGACTGGAGCAGCAGCTGCCGCTGAAACAGGTGGCAAAACAGATTCCAACTCGTCATGAGGCTGTGTTGCTGGTTGACCACCGTGGTCAATACCTGGTGAGGCGCCGGATCGCCGATGGTTTTCTGGGTGGAATGTGGGAATTTCCGACGATCAGTTTTCTGGAAGGGGAAGCTCCGGAGTCAAAGCTGCATTTGTTGTGCTCCAATCTCAATCTTGAAGGGAGTGCTGAATCAATCGGTCATAGCCAGCATGCATACAGTCATTTTCGTCTGAAATCAGCTATCTATGGTAAAAAAATCGAAGACCTGTCCCATGTGGCTGAAGGGGATCATCGTTGGTTTTCTCTGGACGAGTTGAAAAATATCGCTTTGCACGGTGCCCATAAAAAGGTCCTTGCTGAATTTCAGAAGAGTGGAGTTTAAATGTCTTTACCGTCTATTTTAACCAGTACTGAACAGGTCTCCGGGTTTGCAGCGGAGTTGAGCCAATATCCAGTGATTGCTGTCGATCTCGAAGCCGACTCGATGCATAATTATCAGGAAAAAGTGTGTTTGTTGCAGTTCTCTACCCCCGATACCACGGTTCTGATCGATCCTCTGGCGGGTGCAGATCTGCAATTATTACAGCCGGTCATGGCAAATCCACAAATTCGCAAGATTTTCCATGCTGCAGATTATGATATTCGCTGCCTGGCCCGTGATTTTGAAATTGAGATCAGCGGATTGTTCGATACGATGATCTGCAGTCAATTTCTTGGCGAAGCGCGGTTTGGTCTGGCCGATGTATTGCGTAAATATTATTCGGTTGAATTGGATAAGCAATATCAGCGTGCCGATTGGTCAAAACGCCCCCTCCCTGAAGCGATGATCCGTTATGCAGCTGAAGATACCAGCCATTTGCTTGAACTGGTTGAAAACCTTGAAGGTCAGCTGAGAGAAAAGGGGCGTCTGGAATGGGTGGAGGAGGAGTGTGCTCTGCTGGAAAAGGTTCGCTTTATCGACCGCCAAGGGCCACTGTTTCTTCGTTTCAAAGGGGCGGGGACCCTCGATCGTCGTCAGCTGGCACTGCTTGAAAACCTGTTACAATGGCGTGATGCTGAAGCGCAACGGCAGGATCGCCCATTGTATAAAGTGTTTGGGAATAAAGAGTTGTTGACGATTTCCAAACAACTGCCAAAAGATTTGGGCCAAATATCCGGAGTTTCACCGCGTTTGCTTGAGCGCTACGGGAAGAAAATTATGCCCGCGATTCAGGCAGCCCTTGATTTGCCGGAGTCTGAGCTCCCAATTTATCCTCGTGGGGAAAGGCGGGCAAAAGACCCGCAGATAGAGAAACGGGTGATCCGTTTGAAAAAGTGGCGTAAACAGATATCTGCTGAATTGGAAATTGATCCGGGGGTCCTGATTAATAACACTCTTCTGGAAGAGTTGGCGCGTAAGCATCCAGGGACGGATCACGATTTAGCCGAAATTGATTTGCTGAAAAACTGGCAACGTAAAGTGCTGGGTGAGGGCATTCTACAGACGTTGAATTGATCCGGGCAAGGCAAATCAAAAGCTTTAACGCAGAGGCGGAGAGAAGCAGAGGCAATCAAAAAAGATCCAAAACCGTTTTAGATTTTAACCCAAAACATTGCTGCTAAAATTTTCTCAGCGGACTCTACCATCTCTACCGTTAAAAGCCTTTCAATTTTAACTTTTCGGTTCAGTCATCGAAGCAGGATCGAGAAGTTTGTCTAATACCTCGGCTGCAACGCCATCTTCCAACGCCAGTTCTCGTAACGTTCTGCCCGTTTTATGTGCCTGTTTGGCCAGGTCGGCGGCCCGGTCATAGCCAATTTCGGGAACCAGAGCGGTGACCAATGCCAGACTCTGTTCCAGCAGGTCACCACAGCGTTTTTCATCAGCTTGAAGGCCGGCCAGGCAGTTTTCGTCAAAAGCAGTGATGCCGTTACTGAGCAGTTCGACACTCTGCAAAATATTGTAGGCCATAACCGGCATCATCACATTCAGTTCGAAATTTCCGGATAAACCACACAGCGCAACAGTTGCATCATTACCGATCACCTGGGCACTGACCTGCATCAGTGACTCTGCCATCACCGGGTTGATTTTCCCCGGCATGATTGAGCTTCCCGGTTGAACGGCGGGAAGGATCAATTCACCGATACCACAACGCGGCCCGCTGGCCAAGAAACGGATATCGTTAGCAATTTTGAACAGGCTGACAGCGCAACCTTTTAAACTGCTGCTGGTTGCAACCAGGGCATCCTTGCCCCCCTGAGCTTCAAAATGATTGCTTGCTTCACAAAAAGGGAGACCGGTTTCATTGGCAATCGCAGCGATTGTTTTGATTGCAAAATCGGGGTGCGTATTGATTCCTGTCCCGACTGCTGTCCCCCCGAGAGGGAGTTCGTAGAGGCCGCTGGAGCTGCTCGAAAGCCGCTCATGGGCAAGTTCGATCTGCCTTGCATAACCTGAAAACACTTGGCCGAGTTTAACCGGAGTTGCATCCTGTAAATGGGTCCGACCAATTTTCAGGACATCTTTGAATAAGTCAGCTTTTTCAGCCAGTTGCTGGAGTAATTGCTCCAGTGTCGGGAGCAGTGTCCGATGCAACTGTTCACAACTGGCGATATGGATTGCACTGGGAAAGACATCATTGCTCGACTGGCCGAGATTGACCTGATCATTGGGATGGATTGCTTTACTGCCAATCGGCTGTCCGAGTAGACGTGCGGCGCGGTTGGCGATGACTTCATTGCTATTCATGTTGCTGCTGGTTCCAGAGCCGGTCTGGAAAATATCGACAGGGAATTGATTGTTCAGCTTGCCTTCGACCACCTCCGTCGCTGCGAGACTGATCGCCTCCGCTGTTTCTGCGGGGAGAAGTCCAAGACTTTGATTGGTTTGTGCCGCATGTTTTTTTATCAGTCCGAGGGCTCGCAGCAGGGGGTTCGGTAGTGGAATACCTGAAATGGGGAAGTTGTCAATCGCTCTGGCTGTCTGAGCTCCATAAAGAGCACTTTCAGGAACCTGCATGTTTCCAAAAGAGTCCTGTTCGATACGATAGTTTGTCATCTGTGGATCCTTTCAAGTTTATAATTTATGTTTACTTGTAAATGAATAGAGCTTTTTCGGCAACTGTAAAGCAGCTTTCTTTCCCTTTAACCATCAGCTATGATATCCGCCATGGAAACACTTGCCTTACTCTTGATTGTTTTTTCTGCATTAATGCACGCACTGTGGAATCTGCTGGTGAAGCAGAGTCATGATAAAACCATTTTTATCTGGTGGATGTTTCTCTGCTCCTGGAGCCTGATGAGTCTTTATGTGTTCGGCTCCGGGAATGCGTTGCCTGAGCTTTCTTTGCGTTCATTGTTGCTGGCGGCAGCAGCAGCCGTTTGTTTTGTCTTGTATCATTGGTTCACCGGTGTCGCCTATCGCGAAGGGGACTTGTCGATAGCCTATCCTTTAGCGCAGACGGCCATGTTATATGTTCCGCTCTGGGGGGTGCTACTGCTTGGTGAGACTCTGACCCTGGTTGGCGGAGTGGGGATTCTGCTGATTATTGCGGGTGCCTACTGTATACAATTACGGAGTCTCTCTGCTGGTGAACTTTTGCGACCGTTTGGCCAGCTTGGCAGCTCTTCAGTTCAGGCTGCCCTGCTGGCCGGATTTATTTATTCAGTCGGAGCGATTATCGACAAGACCGGGGTGGACAGCTATTCAGCTTACCATTTCACTTATATCCTGGTGTTTTTTATGCTCAGTTTTATGTCACTCAACCTGCTGCGTTCTCGTTACCGCGGTCGGGTCCTGGCCGAGTGGCGGCAAAGTCGTCAATTGATTTTCTGGTCGGGTCCGATCATGTTGGCATCATTTCTTTCGTTTCGTTTCGGGCTGCAATTGTCCCCGGTCAGCTATGCAGTGCCGGTTCGGCAAGTCAGCTTGTTGATTGGTGTTTTGATTGGAATTCTGTTTCTGGGGGAATCTTTTGGCCGGATTCGTTTGCTGTCCAGTGGATTGATCCTCCTTGGTGTTGTTTTTGTCTGGCGTGGTTAGCAGAGGCTTCAGGATGTTTTTTTAACGCAGAAACGCAAGACGGGGGAGAACTCGCAGAGAAAGGCAAAGGTTTTGATTTTAAACCTCATGATTTTCAGGTTCCCTCTGCGTGCTCCACATTCTCTCCAAATCTGCGTTGATAAGACTTGTATTGTTTCAGTCATGTTAATCGTTAAACGGGTACTGCTTGATTTGATGGGGAATTATGATGAAGAATCTCGCCAATTTTTTATTTGAAGTCGGTATGCTTAAACGGACGCCGCGTACCGGATTTCAATTCCTCGGTTCGGGAGCGGAATCGGTGGCTGAACACAGTTTTCGTACCGCAATGATCGGTTATACTCTGGCGCAGATGGACGGTAACGCCGATGTCGGTCGGGTGTTGCAGTTGTGTCTGTTTCACGATATCCCGGAAGCCCGTACTGGTGATCTGAATTACGTCAATAAAAAATATGTCAAAGCCGATGAGGAAAAGGCGGTGGAAGATTTAGCCAGGCAGCTCCCCTTTGGAGATGATTATCGACAGACACTGCATGAGTTCATTGCCAGAGAGACTCCCGAAGCACTACTTGCTCACGACGCCGATCAACTGGAGATGGTGCTGTCGCTGAAAGAGCATAGGGACCTGGGGAACCGTAATGCCGATGAGTGGTATCCGTTTTCCAGGCTGCGTCTGAAGACAGAAATTGCCAAGCAGCTGGCAGAGACGATCTGGGAGACCGATTCCTCGAAGTGGTGGTTTGATGATGATCATAACTGGTGGGTCAATGGTACGAAGGGGTGAGAGCTGCACGGCATCTGCGGCGTTACAACCCCGATTTTTGTCCTCGACGTAACTATCGTTACGCCTGTGGCTAAAATCTGTGTTGCGCCTTGCATCTACCATACATCTCTCACCCTGTGAACTTTGCTTTGGTATGTCGGGGATATGCTTTGGTTTTGAACTGCAATTTCCCCTGTGATGCCGCCGGAGATGCAACTCCGCGGCCTCGTGGGGGTAACCCGTAACCCAGGGACATTGTAACAAGGACATGCTGCCGAAATACGGGTTGAAACTATCTATTCTTGACCCTCTAGAAAAGAAATGTTATCAACTTTCTCCGATAGAAATTTGGTGTTTTAAGGAGTAAATCATGCTCGATATTAAATACTTACGTGATAACTTCGCAGCAGCAGAAAAGGCCCTTGCTGCTCGTGCCGGGGAAATCGACCTTTCCGGGTTCCAGGAGCTGGATAAGCAACGGCTTAAGCTGCTCAGTGAAGGTGAAGTCCTCAAGGCGGAGAAAAATAGTGTCTCTGCAATGATTGGCAAAACCAAAGATAAAAGCCAGGTGCAGGGCGAAATCGCGCGGATGAAAGAGGTTTCAGCGCAAATCAAAGGGCTTGATGATCAATTGCGTGAAGTAGAAGAACAACTTGATGTTCTGCTGATGGGGGTTCCGAATATCCCGCATGAAAAGAGCCCCGTTGGCGCGTCCGAAGAGGAAAATGTTGAAATCCGCGTTTGGGGTGATAAACCCACGTTTAATTTTACTCCCAAGGCGCACTGGGACATCGGCGAAGATCTGGGAATCCTCGATTTTGAGAGAGGCAGTAAGCTTTCTGGGGCACGATTTTGTGTCTATTTTGGAGCCGGAGCCCGGCTGGAGCGGGCGCTGATCAACTTTATGCTTGATCTTCATACTGGTGAGCACAACTATACTGAAACGCTTCCCCCATTTCTGGTCCACCGCGCCTCAATGACCGGGACGGGGCAACTGCCAAAATTTGAGGACGATCTCTTTCATACCGAAGATGTCGATCTGTTTCTGATCCCGACGGCAGAAGTTCCGGTGACCAATCTGCATCGGAACGAAATTCTTGCCGAGAAAGATCTGCCGCTCTGTTACACAGCTTACACTCCTTGTTTCCGCAAGGAGGCCGGATCTCACGGGAAGGACACCCGTGGGTTGATTCGGCAACACCAGTTCAATAAAGTTGAGATGGTCAAGTTCACCCGTCCCGAAGATTCTGATGTTGAACTAGAATCGTTGTTGCAGAATGCGGAAAAAGTCCTTCAGCTGTTAGGTTTGCCTTATCGGGTCGTTGATCTTTGCACCGGCGATATCGGATTTTCGGCAGCTCGAACCTTTGATATTGAAGTCTGGTTGCCGGGACAGGAATGTTATCGAGAAATCTCTTCATGCTCATCCTTTGGTGATTTTCAGGCCCGCCGGGCGTCGATCCGTTTTCGCCGTGAAGGCGCCAGGAAACCAGAACTGGTACACACTCTGAACGGTTCGGGTTTGGCTGTTGGACGCACTCTGTTGGCAGTTCTGGAAAACTATCAACAGGATGATGGTTCGGTCCTGATTCCGGAAGCCCTGAAGCCCTATATGGGTGGGTTGGAGAAGATTGAAAAAGGGTAGGTAAAGTTTTGATAATGGCAGGTTTGTCTTGCATTCTCAGACATTTTTCGTTACAGTCCCAAAGTTTTTCGATAAAATGTTTGTAGCACGGATGGCTGGCCGAGTGGCTTAAGGCGCTAGTCTTGAAAACTAGAGTGGGGCAACCCACCCGGGGTTCGAATCCCTGGCCATCCGCCATTAAAAATAGAAAATCCGTGACGGGATTCGAAGCGGAACGAGCGCTGACTGAATGTCAGAAAAGCGGACAGGAAGTCCGCGTCAGCGAGTGCAGGGGAGTCGATGAAGTGGACGAATCCCTGGCTATCCGCGATTAAAATTGAATAGTTATGAGTTGCGGAGAGGTGACCGAGAGGCCGATGGTGCTCGCCTGCTAAGCGAGTGTAGTGTATGCTACCGAGGGTTCGAATCCCTCCCTCTCCGCCAGTTATTTACCCTGAATCTCAATAGGGATTCGAAGCGGAACGAGCGCTGACTGAATGTCAGAAAAGCGGACAGGAAGTCCGCGTCAGCGAGTGCAGGGGAGCCGACGCAGGAGCCGGCGTGACGCCGGTGACGAAGTGGGCGAATCCCTCCCT
>LLYT01000039.1 GCA_002049545.1 Deltaproteobacteria bacterium tcs-42
TAACCGGATCCCCGTGAAAAAGAAGCGAAACGGATTGTCAAAGATCGTTATGCAAGCAAAGCCGGTGCTGGAGCAATTTCAAAATCTTTTACAATATGCTGTCGGTACTCAGCTCCGGAGAACCATCTGGGGCGGTATCGCGCAACCGCAACCTTTGTATTGTGGATAGGACCGTATTTTTGACACTTGGAACATTTCATTATCAACATAGGAGACCTCGTAATTCACCGACCCGACACGTTTCCTCTTGCGTCACAATCAGCTATCTGTCCATTTATCGAAAACAAACCGCACCCAAGCAGGCAAGGCACGAAGGTTCAGAGGTTAGCTAAACATACAGCAACACGAATGGGGGCTGGTCAATTGCAACTCCAGCATTAAAAACAATCAATACATACTACTGCAAAATCAAAACAGACTCAATAGATAAATATTTTCTAAACAATTAAAATTCATCATTGGTATAAGCTTATAAACAAAAAGGGCTGCAGATCTTTGATCTGCAGCCCTTTTTGTTTAATTTCCCAAGTGCTGTTTTTTTATGCTTCTTCTTCGGCCTTAACAACAATTTTCAACTCTGCAACAACACCTGCATCAAGCTTAACGGGAACAATGTGCTCACCAAGAGACTTGATTGGTTCACTCAGTTGGATCTTTTTGCGCTCGATCTCGACCCCAGCCTCCTGAAGTTTGGCTTCAAGGTCCATAGAGGTGACAGAACCAAACAACTTGCCTTCTTCACTGGCACGTTGGGTGAACGCACATGTTACTTTTTCAATCCGCGCTTTGACACCTTCAGCGTCCTTGGTCACTTTTTCCAACTTAAGTGCCAACTGACGCTTTTGATGGTCAAGTTCCTTGACATTACGTTTGTTGGCGACAGTTGCCACGCCTTGAGGAATCAGGTAATTTCTGGCATAACCGGCCTTGACCGACACCACATCACCAATAATCCCAAGACCATCGATATTTTCTTTTAAAATAATACTGGTATTCATGTCTCTCCTCCGTATTGGATCGAGTTTATTTATATATTCTTTTGCCTGGGCCGACGAAAATCGATCCAAAGATCAAAAACACCGACACAAGTAATCATTATGGGTAGAGGGTTGAGTATCAACAAAAGCAGATAAATCAAACCTTTTACCAGGGGTGGATAGGGCTTTTTCTGCAAAAAACTGTTGGCAACTGCCATCCCTTGTAAAAAGTAGAGAGGGAGCAGAACCACCAGCAAATTTCGCCCTGCCAGCTCAACAGCTTCGACCGGCAGTAATAATAAAAAACCAGACCCAATCAATATCCAGATCAGTCTACTGGGCAATCGCCACTGAGCAAACGGGGCACCGGAAATCTGGTACGATTTTCCCTTAAAACACTGCAGCAGCAACAAACTAAATGTCTGGATGGCCAACAAAGAAGTCAGGTAAAGCCCGTAGAAACTATGACCAATAAACTCGGCCATACCATCAATAACTTGTTGCATATTTTGCAATTGTGAATCGCTAAAGTCAGAGTCGCGATAAATCTGCATCGCCTGATCGACTTCAGCTTGAATCATTTGATCGATCAGAGTCTGAATACTGACCCCGTTTGCCATAACTGTGAGCAAAATCATTGCCGCAGTCGCAACTGCCGAACCTAAGGTTGCGTATAATACCGCACGATCCCAGGGAATTCTCTGTCGCAGAAAAAACGGCAACAGCAAGGAACCGATACCAAAAATCCCTAAATAAGCAGCGAGGGTATACATTGTTGCCAACTGCAGCAACAAGGCACTTGTTACAGCGACAACGACGATGCCAGTTTTTAGCCCAAATCGCATCCCCAGGTATGCAGCGGCCAGTGGGGTCAAAAGATTAAGAAAGGCCCCTGAAGGTCCAATCCAGCTGATCCCAAGCAAACAGAGGAGAGTGACCCCTATTCCAATCGCAGTAAAAAGTACTGACTGACCTTTCATCTCAATATTAACTTATGCCTTGACTTAAAGAGAGTGCGACTCAGTATAGGGCATAAGGGCAATCTGCCGGGCGTTCTTAATCGCTTCAGCGATTTGCCGCTGATGTGTTGCACAGGTTCCAGAAATCCGCCGCGGTACAATTTTACCCCGCTCAGATAAATAATATTTTAGATTGTTAACATCTTTATAGTCGATCTTCTGTTTTTTATCTGCACAGTAGCGGCAAACTTTGCGCCGGCCAAAACGACGCCGTGGTGGTGCAGAAGATGGACGTGAAGGTCTTTCGTATGCCATAAATATTCTCCTGAATTGTGGCTATCCCAAAACACGGATAGCTACGAAATTATTTTGTGTTTATTTTTCTTCCTGAGCCGGGGCAGCATCTTCGTCGGCAGCTTCATCTTCGACAGCAGACTCTTGTGCAACCTCGGTAGCGGGCTCTTCAGCGGGCTCCTCGACAACAGCAGGAAACTCTTCTTCAAAACGGACAGTCAGAAAGCGAAGAATTTTGTCGTCTAATCGAAGGCGGCGTTCATATTCAGCAATGACCCCAGGCTCAGCACAGAAGAGCGTCTGCACATAATTGCCTCGCTCGACCTTTTTGATCGGATACGCCAACTTACGGGCGCCCCAGTTATCCAGCTTGTGAATCTCAGCCGCTTGATCGGTGAGCACCTTCTGGAACTTCTCCACCACAGCAGTCAACTCATCGCCGACAACGTCCGGATGGATAATGTAGAGTGATTCGTAATTTCTCATCAATGGTTCTCCTCAAGGATTAACAGCCCCGGACCAACCCGGAACAAGGATAGGCCTGAAACAACAACTGGCTCCAGACGAAACACTAGCTTTTATCATAGTCGTTACATTGATTCAAGACTTTTCGGGGGAAAGACCTTTATGTGACGGGATATTGCCGGTGCGAAGCAGTGCCAGGCGTGTCATAATCGGCCCGGTCAGCTCAAAGATTACAGTTGATCCCAGAATGACAGGCAAAAGGGTATCTTTCAGTTCCGGAAATCGCTGGCTGGCCAGTAAGACCATTCCTATGGCAACACCGGCCTGGGGCAGCAATGCGACTCCCATCCAGCGTAATATCTGTGAGTCAGCATTCCCTATTTTTCCGCCAATCCAGCTACCCAGCATCCGTCCGACAACCCTGAGAACAATATAGCCCAATCCCAACAATCCCACCTGCCTTATGGTTTCTATCTGCAACGCCGCTCCTGCCAGCAGAAAAAAAAGAACCAGAAAAGGCCATTCGACCCCTTCAATAGCATGAAAAGGTCGATCATGATGCTTGGCAAAGTTAGCAACGACAGATCCGAGTACCATAGCTGCCAGGAGATAGGACACATCTAACCAAACCGCTAATCCGGCACACAGCAAGACGATCCCGATGGCCTCAGCTTGAGTCGCCTCCCCCGGACAAATTCGCCCGGTCAGGTAAGCCATCGGTATTCCAAGTAGCAAACCAACCAGAACAGCCCCACCAACTTCCCATGCACCAGTGGCAAGGACTTGCAATACGCCACTTTGCCCCCCTGCTGACTGAATAACTGCCAATATCAGACTGAAGAGAAACAGCCCCCAGGCATCATCGATAGAAACGATCCCGAGAAGAGTATCGGTAAACTTTCCTTCAGCATGATATTCATTTACGACATCAACTGTGGCAGCAGGTGCAGTTGCAGTTGAGATTCCTGCCAGCAGCAATGCAATTTCAAAAGGGACTCCAAAAAGAAAAAGGGCTATAAATACCAAAGAGGCTGTTACTAAAACGACCCCGACCGAGATGCCAAAAACTGACCGACCCAGATTACGAAATGCCGATAAGGTTATTTTTTGACCGAGCATGAAACCGATCATTGTCAAGGCTATGTTGGTAAGAACAGGAAACCAGCGGTCGGTAAAGGGAGGCAGCCAGTCAAGGACCGAAGGTCCAATCACGAGTCCGGATAACAACAACAGAGTCACACGGGGCAAAGGAGTATACCGCCCGACCAGGTCGGCGATCAGCCCGAGGAGAAACAAACCACCAAAGGTCATCAGAATCTGCGCAGCGAAGTGATTTTCCATTGTTATCGAGCTCCTGTTTTCCATGGAAGAAAAACTGAGATCTAAAAAATCAGATCAGTGCTATAATTATAGCCGGTCATAAAGAAAAAGGCTAAACGTTGAAACGAAAATGCATAACATCACCGTCAACAACCCGATACTCTTTCCCTTCAAGGCGCAACAGGCCTCTCTCTTTAGCTCCCGATTCGCCACCTGAATCAACATAGTCATCATAGGCCGTGACTTCTGCGCGAATGAATCCTTTTTCAAAATCGGTGTGAATAACTCCGGCTGCCTGGGGTGCCAACGCTCCAGCCGAAACTGTCCAGGCGCGCACTTCTTTTGGCCCGGCGGTAAAATAGGTGATCAATCCGAGCAAACGGTAACCCGCATGAATTGTGCGCTCGAGACCCGCTTCTTCAAATCCCAACTCCTGTAAAAACTCCAGCTTTTCATCACCATCAAGCTCGGCAATTTCCGCTTCTATCTTGCCACAGATGGTGACGACCTCTGCCCCTTCTGACGACGCTTGATCTCGTAGTTTCTGGACAGATGGATGGGCTCCCTCAAGATCATTTTCAGCAACATTGGCTACGTACAGAACCGGCTTCATGGTAATCAGATGAATTTCCGCAATCAAGCTACGCTCTTCGGCATCAAGTTTTGCTGCTCGTGCAGGCAAACCATCATTCAGAACAGCCGCGATTTTTTCGAGAATCTGAAGCTCCTGCTGCAACTTTTTATCACCACTTTTGGCCGGTTTTTTGCCGCGCAAAATACGTTTGTCAATGCTATCAAGATCGGCAAGATTCAGTTCAGTCTGGATCACTTCAATATCGCGAAGAGGATCAACGTCGCCATCAACGTGGACGACATTTTCATCTTCAAAGCAACGCACGATGTGGGCAATGGCGTCAACCTGACGGATGTGGCCGAGAAACTGATTACCCAACCCCTCCCCTTGGCTGGCACCACGAACCAGACCGGCGATATCGACAAACTCCATTGCCGTTGGAACAACTTGTTTGGGACTGACGATATTCTCCAGCACGTCAAGGCGTTGGTCTGGCACAGCAACAACGCCAACGTTTGGTTCAATTGTACAGAAAGGATAGTTGGCCGATTCTGCACCAGCAGAAGTAATGGCATTAAAAATCGTTGATTTGCCGACATTTGGCAGACCAACGATTCCACACTTAAAACCCATAATTTTCCCTGTAAAATGAAGATAGCCGGAGCAAAAGCTCCGGCTATCGGATCGAACAATGATATAGAATCAGCTATCAAACAAGCAGTGGAGCAATGACCAGCGCCACAACACTCATCAGCTTGATGAGAATATTCATCGAAGGTCCGGAAGTATCCTTGAAGGGATCACCAACCGTATCACCGATAACAGCAGCAGCGTGAGCCTCACCGCCTTTGCCTTCACCTTCAACCTGACCACCCTCGATAAATTTCTTGGCATTATCCCAGGCACCGCCACCGTTTGACATCATCAGTGCCATCAGAACTCCGGCCAGGGTTGCACCAGCAAGCATTCCACCCAAAGCTTCCTTGCCAAGGAGAAAACCGATCAAAACCGGGGCAGCAACGGCAATGACACCAGGAAGAACCATTTCTCTCAGAGCAGCTTTGGCAGAGATATCGACACAACGCTGGGAATCGGGCTTGACACCCTCTTTACCTTCCAGCAGTCCGGGAGTTTCACGGAACTGACGACGAATTTCATCAACCATCGCCCCGGCAGCACGACCCACACTCGTCATGGTCAACGCCCCCATAAAGAATGGCAGAGCCCCACCAATCAACAAACCAATAATAACCATTGGATTAATCAGGTTAATAACCTCAAGCTCTACTGTCGTTGCATATGCAGAGAACAGTGCCAGTGCAGTCAGAGCAGCTGAACCAATTGCGAATCCCTTACCGATTGCAGCCGTGGTGTTCCCGATAGCATCCAGTCCATCAGTGATTTTTCTGACATCAGGACCAAGACCAGCCATCTCTGAAATACCGCCAGCATTATCTGCAATTGGACCGTAGGCATCAACTGTCATAGTGACACCAACAGTAGCCAACATTCCAACAGCTGCAATACCAATTCCGTAGAGGCCAGCACAGTAGTTTGCGGTAAAAATACTGATACAGATAATCACAATTGGCAGCACGGTTGATTCAAGGCCAACAGCAAGGCCGTGGATAATATTGGTAGCCGGACCCGTTTTACTTGCCTCGGCAATCCGTCTTACCGGGGCATGTGCAGTGTAATATTCTGTAATTTGGCCAATAGCGATACCCGCCAGAGTCCCTGCCAGAATAGCCCAGAAGATTCCTGTGTTAAGCCCGACAACCTGGATATAGATAAAAGCAGTAATCAAAAAACCGCCAGCGGCAACAAAGGTTGTATAGTGCAAAGCCTTGGCAGGATCCATCCCCTTAAGCATTTTCATGGATCCTATTCCCAGGAAGGAAAATAATAATCCAAGCATTGCCAGAGCCAGCGGCAGCAACATGGCACTGGTTTGAACTTCAGCACCAACACCCAACTTGGCCAACAGTGCCGGACTGGCGGCAGCAGCAATTGCCATCGTCGCAATAATAGAACCAACATACGATTCAAAAATATCGGCACCCATTCCCGCCGTATCGCCAACACAATCACCAACATTATCAGCAATGACACCGGGGTTACGTGGATCATCCTCAGGAATTCCGGCTTCAACCTTACCAACCAGGTCAGCACCGACGTCTGCGGCCTTGGTATAAATACCGCCACCGACACGGGCAAACAGGGCTATAGAGGAAGCACCCATGGCAAACCCTGTGATGTATTTAGAGGTTTCCGGGTTCCCGCCAAAGAAAATAAAAGCGATACCAACGCCAACCAGACCGAGCGATGCAACCGCCAGCCCCATAACAGCACCACCGTTAAAAGAAACTTCCAGAGCCTTAGCCTGTCCATCTGCACGAGCGGCTTCACAGGTTCTAACGTTAGCTCGAGTGGCAGCTTTCATGCCGATAAAACCACAAGTCATTGAACAGGCTGCACCACCGAGAAACGCCAGTGCTGTCTGAATGGCCATGGAGATAGCAATCAGAATAAATACCACAACAATGAAGATGGCCAGCACCCGATATTCACGGCCAAGGAACGCCATGGCGCCGCTGTGAATATCATCTGAAATCTCGCGCATCTTCTCATCTCCGACCGGCTGTGCTTTAACCATGCTGTAGAGCACAATCGCGATCACAAATCCAACTATTCCCAGAATAGGAGCCCACATTTGCAGTTGCATTCGTCCTTCACCTCTCTGTGTTTGTGTTTGTGTTAGTTTTAATCTCGAAGGTTATAGTTATTGAAAGAGTTCATCGCCTCAGTCGCCCCACTTGCCAATATGGTCTCAACCGCATCAGCAGCGGTATCGAGTAACTGAGGAAGAAGTTTTTGCTCATGTGGTGAAAATCGACTCAAAACATGTCCCGTCACATTTCCACGTTCCGGTCGCCCGATACCAACACGCAGTCGAATAAAATCTCTGCACCCCAGAACAGCAGCAATATCTCGCAAACCGTTATGACCACCATGACCACCATCGGCCCTGACCCGCAAACGGCCAAAGGGGAGATCCAGATCATCATAGGCCACAATCAAATCCCCCGGTTCAATGCCGAGGGATCGATAGGCAGCATTGACACTTGAACCGCTGCAGTTCATAAAGGTCTGAGGTAGAAGGATGGTGGTTTCGCTGGCGACAACTCGACCGACCCCATAAATCCCCTGATACCCTTTTTTTTTCAATGTTATCCGGTGGCGTTGAGCAACCTGCTCCGCCACCAGAAATCCAATATTGTGCCGGGTTGCTGAATATTTATCGCCGGGATTCCCCAGCCCCGCCAGTAGCTTCACGCTAAATCCAGCCGCACAATCTATTCAGCTGCAGCTTCGCCATCTTCAGCAGCGGCCTCATCATCAGCACCTTCAGCAGCTTCAGCACCTTCACCCAATTCATCATCTTCAGAGACTTCAACCTCTTCCTTGATGATACTCAAAGTCACCACGGTAAAGTTAACATCATGAACCAGCTCAGCACCTTCTGGCGCGACGACTTCCTCAATATGGACCGTGTCACCAATTTCAAGTGCGGTCACATCAATATCGATAGATTGCGGCACCTCAGTCGGCAGACAAAGAACTTCGAGCTCATTCCGCACCAACTGCAAGGCACCCCCCTCTTTCTGACCGGCAGCAGTGCCAACAAGATTGACCGGAACCATAAATGCAGATTTTTCTTTAAGATTGATTACATAAAAGTCAGCACAGATCATCTCGCGACGGATCGCATGGACCCCTGCATCTTTCAAGATAACAACCTTACCGTCAAGATTGGCTGCCCCTTTCAGGGTGATCAGGGTATTGAGTCCAGCTTCACCAGAAACAGCCGTTTCAAGCTCCTTGGGGTCAACAACAATTGCTGTTGGATCAAGGGTTTTGCCGTAGACAACGGCAGGCAATCGCCCTGCTGCTCTTAGCTTGCGCGCAACACCTTTGCCACTTTTCTCACGAATTTCAACATTTAACTTTACTTGAGCCATCTATCTATCCTCCATTGATAAGGAAATACTCTGAATATCATACAAACAGTGAGCTGACCGATTCAGCATTATGGGTGCGGCGAATGGCCTCAGCCAACAAGTGGCTGACCGACAAACTGCGCAAGGTATCACACTGTTCAAGTTTTGCCTGAATTGGAATTGTATCGGTTACAAAAATTTTTTCCAGCGGACTCTCTGTGATTCGCTGCAAAGCAGGACCAGAAAGAACACCGTGGGTTGCACAAGCATAAACAACAGCAGCACCCTGCTCCCGAAGAGCGGACGCCGCGGCACAAAGGGTTCCAGCGGTATCGATCATGTCATCAATAATGACACAACTTTTTCCTTTCACATCACCAATGATATGCATAACTTCTGCAACATTAGGTCCGCTGCGCCGTTTGTCAATAATCGCCAGACCCGCATTAAGGCGCTTGGCGAAAGCTCTGGCGCGCTCAGTACCACCCGCATCAGGAGAAACAAAAATCAGATCGCCCAAATCCTGATGACGAACTTCTTCCAACATAACGGGCGCTGCGTAGAGATGATCGACAGGAATATCAAAAAAGCCCTGAATTTGTCCCGCATGCAGATCCATTGTCAGTAGTCGGTCAATCCCGGCAACCGACATCAGATCGGCAACTAATTTTGCTGTGATGGGAGCCCGGGGAGCAACCTTACGATCTTGTCTTGCGTAACCGAAATAAGGAACCACAGCATTAATTCGTGCCGCAGACGCCCGCTTGAGAGCATCAACCATCACCAGAAGTTCCATCAAGTTGTGATTGGCGGGAGAGGAGGTCGATTGAATGACGTAAACATCACGACCGCGAACATTCTCACCGATCTCGACCAACACTTCGCCGTCAGAAAAAGTTTTGACTTTGGCGTTCCCCAGAGACACATTCAGGTTTTGACAAATATCATGAGCCAAAGGCTGATTTGAGTTCCCGGCAAAGATTTTAATCATCCCCACTGTTCGTATACCTCTTCTGGCTGGAAAAACGCAAAATGGTTGAACTATGCCAGCTGCACAATCCAACCAACTCTGACTTTTAAATTCGACTTGCTGATGCAGACATTATGTCAGCGCTCGCTCCGCTTCGATCCCTGTCGAGATCTTTTTGTATTAACTGGCTGGGGCGGCAGGGATCCCCCACTTCGTCACCGACTTCATGTCGGCTCCTGCGTCGGCTCCCCTGCACTCGCTGACGCGGACCTCCTGTCCGCTTTTCTGACATTAAGTCAGCGCTCGCTCCGCTTCGATCCCTGTCGAGATCTTTTTGTATTAACTGGCTGGGGCGGCAGGGATCGAACCTGCGAATGCCGGAATCAAAATCCGGTGCCTTACCGCTTGGCGACGCCCCATTATATTTACAATGCTATGCTAGCAACAAACCGGCAGGTTTTACCCAAGTTACCCGCTGCTGTCAACCACCAATTCCATCTTACCAATTGTCAAACAGGGCGAACCGGGCACACCAGCCAATCGTTTTTCGCCACCAGTACTTCTGCCGCCTGACTTGCTGCTGCAAAATCGGGATAAACCCCAAACACAGTCGCTCCACTGCCCGACATCAAAGCACCGAGTGCTCCCTGATCAAGCAACCGTTGCTTGATTTCTGCTATGGGCGGAAACTGCTGCAAGGTGACCTTCTCCAGATCGTTATGCAACGCTGCACACAAGTCCCCTCTGGTCACAACAGAAAACCTTGGAAGGTTAGCCAGTCCCCCCCCTTTTGTCAACTGTAAACTTCGGTAAACCTCTGCGGTGGAAACAGCTATTCCAGGGTTAACGAGAAGATAAGCCACCTCTGGCAAAACCGGCAAAGGTTCAAGCCTGGTTCCAATTCCAGTTGCCCAGGCTGGTTTTTGAAAAACGAAAAAGGGGACATCCGCCCCCAAACGGCTTCCCATCTCCAGAAGCTGATTGACCTCAAGATCCGTTTCGAGCAATTCGTTCAATCCAAGCAGAACCGTTGCCGCATCCGAAGAGCCACCACCCAGACCAGCAGCAACAGGTATCCTTTTTGTAATTTCAATATCCACCCCCACATCGACCCCAACCTCCCGCAGAAAGATTCGGGCTGCCTGCGCTGCTATATTTTCATCACCTTCTGCAAGCTCTACCCCTGAACAAATCACCCGGACACCAGGTTGTCCGCCCAGTTCTATCCGGATATCATCATACAGACCAACCCGTTGCATCGCCATGGCAAGCTGATGGTATCCATTTTCAAGACGACCCAGAACATGCAAACAAAGGTTTATTTTAGCCGCAGCCCTAAATTTTCGCTCCAGAATACCATCCATCTTCAGTCAACTCCAGTCGTCCGCCCCAATATTAATTCGACACAAACAACATCTACAGATCCAAACCTCAAATCCTGTCCGACATAATTCTCGTCAGTCCACCTTCGTGTTCATACACCAAATCATCCCATCGATTGGTGCAATAGTAAACAGGTATCGACGTCGCCGACAGAAATCTACAAGTTGCACCTCCGCAACCCGATACCGGCTAATTTTCGCCACGTCCGGTCAACAACCGCCACGACCATTCGATTACCCCGATCAAACAGATAGATAAACCACCGTTTTAACGTAAATTTTAAATACCGACAACGATGGCACTATATTTGCTGATGAAATCCAGAAATAAATAAAAGGGGAAGATCGCCAATCAAGTTCAATCCCCTCTGGACAGTCAGTCGTTTCAAACTTGGAAGCTCAACAGGTTTTCTGATGATATCACCATGGTGGTGATATCATTTTAATTGAGTGCAAAACTACGAAGGAGAGAAAGAATGAAAAACAGCAAGCTCGTACTCGTCAGTCTTCTGGTTGCAGTTGCGTTTTTTGCCACAGCAAGCCTGGCAACAGCACGCCCGATCGTCATCAAGTTTTCCCACGTTGTTGCCGAAAACACCCCGAAGGGGCAAATGGCCAACAAGTTCAAGCAACTGGTTGATGAGCGTCTGGACGGCAAAGTTGTCGTCGAAGTGTTTCCGAACTCACAGCTCTTTGGCGACAAAAAAGTTCTTGAAGCCATGATTCTGGGCGATGTCCAGATAGCATGCCCTTCGCTGTCAAAATTCAAAAAATACACCAAATCTCTACAGCTGTTTGACCTTCCCTTCCTGTTCAAGGATATGGCAGCCGCAGAGAGATTCCAGCAGGGTCCAATCGGCCAGAAGTTGCTGACCTCACTCGAAAGCAAAGGTCTGATCGGCCTCGGCTATCTGCACAATGGCATGAAGCAGCTATCCGCCAGCGAACCACTACGCGTTCCTGCCGACGCCGCCGACAAAAAGTTCCGCATCATGTCTTCTGACGTTCTTGCTGCTCAGTTCCAAGCAGTTGGTGCCATGCCGCTGAAAAAGCCCTTTTCCGAGGTTTTCACCCTGTTGCAGACCAAAGCTATTGATGGTCAGGAAAATACCTGGTCGAACATCTATTCCAAAAAATTCTTTGAAGTGCAGCCCTACATCACCGAATCTGACCATGGCCTGCTTGACTACATCCTCGTGACCTCAGCTGAATTCTGGAACGGACTTCCTGATGATATCCGCGTTGAAGTCAAAAAAGCCCTCGACGAAGCGGTTCTATTAGGAAACAAAGTTGCTGCTGAAAAAGCATCCAGTGACCGGCAGAAGATTATCGATTCCGGTCGTTCTGAAGTCATCCAACTCACCGATGCCGAGCGCCAGCAGTGGGTAGAGAAGATGAAGCCAGTCTGGAAGAAGTTTGAAAAGCAAGTCGGCAAAGAGTATATCGAAGCCGCTGTTGCTGCAAACAAGTAATTTTAAAATTCCACTAGATCCATCATCACGAGCCCCGCTATGGGGCTCGTGATGCGTCTGCGTTGTATTCCATTTATTTTGTGAGGTCAAAAATATGTTGAGCCGGATAATCAATAACGTAGAAGAGGTGATCATCGGCATCATCCTGGCGTCTATGACGCTACTGGTTTTTATGGAAGTGGTTCTCCGCTTCGGTTTTGGTACCGGCTATATGTGGGCCGAAGAACTGACCCTCTACCTGTCCGCCTGGATGGTTCTGTTCGGGGCTTCCTACGGCATCAAAGTCGGCTCCCACATTGGTGTTGATGCCCTGGTCAAAATACTGCCATCTAAAACACGCCGAATCGTCAGCGGCGTGGCAGTCATTGCCTGCCTGATCTATACGGGGCTCTTTATGAAAGGTGCCTGGGTCTATCTGTCAAAAATCAAAATGATCGGCATCGAGATGGAAGATCTGGCGATTCCTAAATGGATGGGCGAGAGTATTCTGTTTATCGGTATGGCACTTATTGCGATCCGGTTGCTGATTCTGTTGTGGGCGATCATTGTTGGCAAAGCGGATGGCTTCAAGCTCTCTGATGAAGCCAAAGAGAGTATGCACCTGGCGCATGAAGAAGATAACCCCGCCAGTGAAGGAGGCGAATCGGCATGACAACTGCTGCACTTTTTATAATTTTACTGCTCTGCCTGTTAACCGGCATGCCGATAGCATTTGCCCTGGGATTGTCCAGCATAACGACGATTTTGTTCTTTTCCTACGACTCCCTGGCATCAATTGCTTTGAAACTTTTCTCTTCAATGTCAGGGCACTATACCCTGCTGGCGATCCCCTTCTTTATTCTCTCTTCGGCGTTTCTGACCACCGGCGGAGTAGCAAACCGGATTATCAATTTTGCTATCGATTGCGTCGGTTGGATACGCGGCGGATTGGCGATGGCCTCAGTTATGGCCTGTATGATCTTTGCCGCAGTTTCGGGGTCATCCCCGGCAACCGTTGCCGCTATCGGCTCCATTGTTATTGTCGGCATGGTGAAAGCGGGTTATCCGGAAAAAATGGCCGCCGGGGTTATCACTAATGCTGGAACCCTCGGCATCCTGATTCCACCATCCATTGTTATGCTGGTCTACGCCGCAGCGACAGAAGAGTCTGCAGCACGTCTGTTCATGGCCGGGCTGATACCGGGACTGATGATGGGCTGCATGCTGATGGTGGTTATCTATATTGTTGCCCGGATTAAAAAACTGCCCGCACAACCCTGGGTCGGCTTTAAAAGTCTGCTGCGTTCAAGCGCCAGTGCCGGCTGGGGATTGATGATGATTATTATCGTTCTCGGTTCCATCTATGGTGGCATTGCCAGCCCGACAGAAGCAGCGTCAGTATCGGCTGTTTACGCATTTATTATTGCAACCTTTGTCTATCGCGACATGGGTCCCCTCAAAGGTATCCCATGGCGAGAAGATAAAAATGAGCCGATGGCAAAAACTATTTCGCGCAACCTGCTTATGACACTGACCGCCCTACCGAAATCAGTGTTTCATAAAGACATCCACACGGTTTTCCGTGATGCGTCCAAAGTCTCCATCATGCTGCTATTCATTATCGGCAACGCTATGCTTTTTGCCCATGTGTTGACGACAGAGAGAATTCCGCACATGCTCGCCGAGGTTATCACCGGCTGGGGGCTGCCAGCCTGGGGCTTCCTGATAGTGGTCAATATTTTACTGCTAATGGCCGGCAACTTCATGGAACCATCGGCAATTATACTGATTATGGCTCCGATCCTTTTCCCCATCGCGGTCAAACTGGGAATAGACCCGATTCACCTGGGCATTATCATGGTTGTCAACATGGAGATCGGTATGATTACCCCGCCGGTTGGACTCAACCTGTTTGTCACGTCGGGAATTACCGGGCACAATATAACCTGGGTTATAAAAGCGGCCGTTCCCTGGTTGATGCTGCTCCTGTTCTTCCTGATACTGATCACCTATATTCCGCAGATTTCACTCTGGTTACCTGAATATATTGATCATCTGAAGGGTTATTAAATTATAAGAAGCCCTGATTCATGTAAAATCGGGACAGCTCCTGCGGAGTCTGTCCCGATTTTACAGTGTCTGTTGCCATCCCCCGTCAAACGCTTGAAGAAGCCTCGCTACACAAAATGAAACCTATCCGCTAACACTCTGCTCTAACGGCAACGTGACAATTACGGTGGTGCCAACACCCACTTCACTCTCAAATTCAATCTCACCGCCACGATCAGAAACAATATTGTAGCTGATTGCCAGCCCCAAACCAGTGCCGTGCCCTTTGCTGGTAAAAAACGGTTCAAAGATCAGTGACAGCTGGTCTGGCGGGATACC
This sequence comes from Deltaproteobacteria bacterium tcs-42, assembly GCA_002049545.1. Taxonomy (GTDB): domain Bacteria; phylum Desulfobacterota; class Desulfuromonadia; order Desulfuromonadales; family Geopsychrobacteraceae; genus Desulfuromusa. The sequence continues at coordinate 14,782 of LLYT01000039.1, forward strand.
AACGCCGCTATCAGCAATGGAGATCGACAGGTTACCATCAGCAACGTCAACCGCGATAGACAACTCCCCGCCATCAGGCATCGCTTCTAACGCGTTATTCAATAGATTCAACAGGACCTGCTTCAAGCGATCGGCATCGAGAACAATTTCCGGCAGATCATCTGTCACCCTTTCCGTCAGGGTCACCTTTTGCAGCTGACACTGCTTCCGGACCAGCAGCAGAGAGTCGTGAACAACTTCTGCTATCCTGACCCGGGTCAATTTTGGTGCCGGTTGCGATGAAAAATGTAACATTTCACTGACCAACGATTCGAGACGCTCTATTTCACCCAGTGCCTGCCGGATCAATTGCTGATCATTTTCCTTATCCAGCAAACGATCGTGCAAGTCATCCAGGAGCAGACTAACGCCGGTCAGAGGATTACGTACTTCATGAGCAATCCCGGCGGACATTCTGCCCAACGATGCCAACCGATCCATCCGTGCCATCTGCAGGCGCATATTGACCCGCTCAGTCAAATCTTCGAGTGTTAACAACCAATCCTGCTGCCGGCGAAAGCTCAGAGGAAACAGAGCCATCCGATAAGTGAGAGAGCGCCCTTTGCGTTTCAGTGACACATATTCTTGAAATGAGTTACTTTTTCCAGCAGAACTGGATGAAAACCAGCGGTCCAGAACTTCTTGGAGCTCCGGCCACTCGATTAACAGCTCTTTCCAGCTGCGATCAGCCTCAGGCTGTCCAATTCTCAATATCCGGCAGGCTGAACCATTAGCAGAAGTCACCATACTTTCAGCATCAAAAGTGAGGAGTCCGGTTTCGATATTTTCAAAAACCGTATTTTTGAAATTGCGCTCCCGGATGATTTCCTTCCGCGACTGTCGCAGCGCCTGCAATGTCTGCAACAGTCGCCTGCGTCGACTGTTCAGTTCCGTAACCATGGTATTAAAAGAATCGGACAATACTCCGACTTCGTCATTTGAATAAACCCTCACTTCAGGAGAGAGATTGCCACGAATCATACGTCGGGTTGCCTCGGTCAAAGAGAGAAGGGGGCGGACAATACTATCGGATAATAGATAAGCGCTCACAATCACAAATACGACAGTGAGAGAAATCACCAGCCATGATTGGTCAAGATACTCTTCTATCTGCTGCCTGATCAGGTGAGACGTTGCAACTGCCGGCTGGTGAAATTGATCAATTTCTGCACCGATAGTGATACCGCCAAAAATGTTGTGGGGCTGATAAATCCCCGTATCATAATGTATGGGGGCATAAGCCATGATCTTGTTCGAACCACCGACATTGACAGTTTCAACAACCCCCGACTCCCCCCGGAGAACCGCTTCGGCAACACGAGGATAGTTGGGATGGATAAAGCTGGCAGAGAGAAGATTAAAAGGGATCCGTCCCGCCTCAATATCCTCTGTCGATGTCTCTTCACTATAGGCAGGTACCATCCTGCCATCGAGGTCGTAACCGCGGATATCCCAATACTTGGGATGGGCAATCATCCACCCCTGATCATCAAACATAAAAGCGTAATTGCCACTGGCATAGGATGGAAAAACCACATCCTGCTCCCCGATCGGTGAGATGTGCTGCGTGTACTCCATCAAATGGCGGTGGTCGAGGGAGAGAACCACAATACCCAGGAGATTACCATCACGTTTGATCGGAGTCGCAAAACGAAATGTTCCGCGATACGGCATCTCCGGGACCAGCTCCGGTGATGCCTCGACATCCGATAAAGGATCATCACGACCGATATACCAACCATGTAAGCGCGATACCCAAATTTGCCCCGAAGCCAGCTGTGCCGCTTGATTAAAGTATTTCTCTGTTTTGTAGGTCGTATGGGCAGGAACAGCAATATTCCGGTAGATTGGTGAGGGTTCCCCGGCAACAATCCGTACTATTTCCTGGCCACTGGCATCTACATAAGCGAGTTCACTGTAAAGAAGCGTATTTTCTTTGATCTCGGTCACAGCATCCTGTTTACCGCGTCGGTACCAGAGTTGTCGCTGGTGATTCCGGCTGAAGTCGCGATAGGTCGCTTCACTTGGTGGCAACAGAGCCAGATCAAGCAGATCACCTTCAACTTCCCGTAAAAAAGCGGTCACTTGGACAGCCACCATCTGTGCACGCTTTTCCAGAGCTTTAGATGCCTGATTATCTAACGCCTGAGTCGTTTGCTGGCGCAACAGCTCCTCAACCAAGCGCAAGCTGTGTTGAGAATTGAACAACAGAAAACCCAGTGGAGCCAGGGAGAGCAGCAGTAAAGCCCCAAGAACCTTTTTATGTAGACCAAGACGAAGCATGGGTGGATTATAGACGAAAAGAGGGCTATGGCATACCCAAATCACCACCGGTTTATGGATTGCACGTGTTAAAAATGGGCCGGTAGAGACGAAATACTCACATAATCTGGTGGTCACTCCAGCCCAGTTTGCTGTCGCTACGGATCTTGAGATGACGGCAATATTTATTTTTTTTTCGTAACTGTTCAGCAATGCCTTGAGGCACCCATTCCAAGGGCCACTTTACGCCGTCCATGGCCGTTCGACTGTCGCCGTCCGCTTTACCTGTTTTGTCCACAGCAAGCCGCTTCGCGAGCCAGGATCGCCCGCTTGCGAACCGTTCCCCAATGATAGCCACCGATGTCTCCGTTTGCCTTTAAAACTCGATGACAGGGAATCAAATAAGCGATCGGATTGTGGCCTGCAGCGGTTCCTACTGCTCGATGGGCTTTGGGGCGCCCGACCGCTTTAGCCAGAGAAGCGTAGGAAACGACAGACCCTTCGGGAATCTTTAGCAGGGCTTCCCAGACCTTGATCTGGAAATTTGTCCCTTTCAGCAGAACCTTAAGCGGGGTCTGCTCCTGCTCGCGAGTTTGAGCAAAAATCTGCTGGATAATCTTTCTTCCCGCGCTCTGATCTTCGACAAGTATCGACCCCTGCCAGATTGCCCGAAATTCTTCCAAGGCGAGCGATCGCGTGTCGGGATCAACAAAAGCAAGATGACAGATTCCCCGTACCGTAACAGCCAGCAGACACTCGCCGAAAGGTGTGGTGTAAAATCCATATTTTATCGCCAGATCTTTCCCTTGCGCTTTGAACTCGCCCGGGGTCATTGCCTCGACGCTGACAAACAGGTCATGTAATCGCCCCGGTCCGCTGAGACCAACCTCCAGGGCAGCATCAAGGACAGAAACGGAGTCGCGCAAAAGCTTTTTCGCGCTTTCAACGGTCAGATATTGCAGAAAGCGCTTGGGACTGACACCGGCCCAGGATTTAAACAATCGTTGAAAATGATAAGAACTCAAGCCGATGTGTTCAGCAACCTCATCGAGGGATGGCTGTTCTAATGCATGCTCTTCCAGATAGGCAATGGCCTGTTCTATGCGCCGGTATTCAGGATTATCCATCAGCGTTTCTCCATGACCAGTATCTTAAGTTTTATGCAATCATTCTTGAACATTATAGCGATTCAAAAAGCTGGCAACCACCCGATTCTTGCTGTTAGTATTTTTTCTCACCGCAAGAAACGGGTGGCTCTCACCAGAGTCAGTGTCTATGCTGTTCTCAACCATAGCGACAAGGGGAAAAGGCATGGAAACAGTAAATACAAAAATGGGATCCTTCGAATGGCTGCTGCTGTTAATTCTTTCGGTACTCTGGGGCGGTTCGTTCTTTTTTGTCGGTGTTGCAGTCACAGCTCTACCGCCATTGACCATTGTGGTGTTGCGAGTCGGGTTGGCGGCACTCGCCCTCAACCTGATTGTTCGAGCGACAGGTTTACGGATGCCCAAGGGATGGGGGTGCTGGAAAGCCTTTTTCGGCATGGGCTTGCTGAACAATATGATCCCGTTTTGCCTGATCGTCTGGGGGCAGACGCATATTGCCAGCGGCCTCGCATCAATCTTCAACGCCACCACCCCATTGTTCACGGTGATCGTCGCCCATGCGTTTACCAAAGACGAAAAAATCAGTGGTGGCCGGATGGGGGGCATTTTGATTGGCTTTATCGGTGTCGCTGTCATTATCGGCTTGGATAGTTTGAGCGACCTCGGAACCAACACTCTGGCACAATTCGCAGTGCTCGGTGCGGCCCTTTCTTATGCTTTCGCCGGAGTTTACGGGCGACGTTTTAAAAGCATGGGAGTCGCACCCCTGGTGACAGCAACTGGCCAGGTGACTGCATCAACCATCGTGTTGATACCACTGGCCCTGGTTGTGGATCAACCCTGGACTCTCGCCATGCCCGGGCTGGGGGCATGGGCTGCGATCTCCGGCTTGGCCCTGGTATCGACTGCTCTGGCCTATATCATCTACTTTCGTATTCTGGCAACGGCAGGTGCGACCAACCTGTTGCTGGTCACCTTTCTGATCCCGGTCAGCGCGATTCTGCTCGGTGTTCTTTTCCTCGGGGAAAAATTGGCGGGGAAAGATTTGGTCGGGATGGGGTTGATTTGTTTTGGTTTGGCTGCAATTGACGGGCGATTTTTCGCTAGACCATTGCTACGAAAATCTTCTTGAAAAAACCTAAAACTTAGCTATAATCTTGTTTCCCCATAAAATTGGTGGTAAATATGCACGGCCAATATTCGATTGGCTTTCGTTGGCCACTTTTCTAAAGGAGGTTCATTATGGGTAAGGGAATTCTTGCCGCCCTGACATGTGTCCTGTGCACAATGTTCATGGTCGGAACCGTCATGGCGGGCGATATCTGCATCGACTGTCACAGCAACATTTCGCCTGGACAGGTGAAAGACTGGGAAGCCAGTAAGCACGCCGGGGTCGGTGTTACTTGTGAGACCTGCCACGGTGACGCACACACAAATGCCGCGGACTACAAGAAAGCTGTCCTGCCCAGCGAACATGTCTGTGCCGAATGTCATCAAGAGCAATTCACCTCATTCTCTCATGGCAAACACAATTATGGCTGGACCGTTTTGAACGCCATCCCGGCGACCCATTATGCTCCTGATGAGCTGATCGAAGGTGGCCGCGGTTGCGGTGGCTGCCATAACATGGGCATCAAGACGGAAGAGCAGAAGGCTGATCAATTGGCCAAGGGGTATCGCTACCAGAACAACTCCTGTGACGAATGCCACACCCGTCATACCTTCTCCAAGAAAGAAGCCAACAACCCGAAAGCCTGCCAACAATGTCACATGGGCTACGATCATCCCCAATGGGAAATGTGGTCCAGTTCCAAGCACGGTGCCCGTTATTTTGCCAAAAAAGCGGGCGATCTTCCTGAAGGGGCTGCCGCTCCAACCTGTCAGACCTGCCACCTGCCAAATGGAACCCACGAAAACCACACAGCATGGGGTTTCCTCGGTGTTCGTCTGCCACTTCCCGAAGATCCGCAAGCAGCAGCCGACCGGGTAACCATCCTGAAAGCTCTTGGAGTTCTTAACCCTGAAACAGGGGAGCCAACTCCTATTCTTGATGCTGTTAAAGCTGTAGATCTGGCGCGTCTGGATCAAGCATCCTGGCAGAAATTGCGCAACGAAATGCTGGATACCTGTACCCAGTGCCACTCCTACAAGTACGCCAAGGAGCAGCTCGACATGGGTGATGCCATGCTGACCAAGACCGATCGTCTGATGGCAGATGCCATAGAAACGGTCGCCGCACTCTACAAAGAAGGCATTATCAAGAAGCCGGAAGGTTATCCTTTCAACTATCCATTTATTCTGGCACTGATGCATACCAATGGTGCTAACTGGGATGAGAAGCTGGATGATCTTTCCTACATCGACCAGGTTCTCCTGCAGATGTACTTCAAGCATCGGATGCGGGCTTACCAAGCCTTCTTCCACATCAACCCGGACTATGCTTACTGGTACGGCTGGAACATGATGACCCAGGACCTGGGTGAAATTAAACACCTGGCGAAAACAATGCGGGCAAATCACAAGAAATAAACGCATTACGCTCAACAAAAAAAGGCCGCTCCATTCGGGGCGGCCTAAACCATTCTTCCGTACCACATCTCAAGCAAATCTATAAGGCCGTAGTAAATCTGCAGATCACCCATACCAGACATGCAATGATTGCATTAACATAACAATCAATTCGTTATCGGTTGTGTTCACCTGCTAGAAGCAGTTCACTGGTCATGATCAGGTCGTCGGTTCAACTCCGATCAGCGGCTCCAGAAGACAACAGGCTCTTGGCAAATTTCTGCAAGTACCTGCTTTCTTCGCTTAAAACAGAGATCCATCACCATTTTTCTCAACCGACAAACCCAAAAAAGTCATAATTTCCCCCATCACGCTTGTTTTGTTCTGCAGCATTCAATAGAATCAAATTTTCTATTGACAGCAGGTTAACAGGACGGGGCATGACGACGGAATTACCAGAACCACACGAGCAAAAGAAATCACGCCGCAAACGCCGTGAGTGGGGATTGATTTTTTTTGCCATTCTCCTGTTGATATTACTCCCTCAACTGGAAAGCCGCCTGGTTGAATTAACTTCTCAACTTCCAATCAGCAACAGTATCATTGCCCTTGCCGTTATCAACCTGAACATCCTCTTGGTACTTCTGTTTCTTTTTCTCATTTTTCGCAATGTATTCAAATTAATTCTCGAGCGACGACGTGGAGTTCCCGGAGCCAAACTCCGCAGTAAACTCATCGGCGCATTTATTGCCCTGTCGCTGGTTCCTACAATGCTGCTATTTTTTGTTTCTGCTGGTTTCATCAGTAGCAGTATCGATAACTGGTTCAATACTCAGGTTGAAAAAGCTCTCGACGAGTCTTTAAATGTCGCCCAGACATACTATCGTAATTCAGAAACCAATGCCCTCTATTATGCAGATCAGTTGAGTCAGCGGATCAAAGAAGGAAAATTTTTAAACGAAGAAAATTTGCCTCAGCTAAAACAATTGATCAAGGAGAAGCAAGAAGAATACAACCTCGGAATCGTGGAGGTCTTCTCATCGACCCACGAAGAATTAGTCAGGGTCGCAAACTCAAAGCTTCCCATCATAGAAATAACGACAGCAACCTCTGATCCGGTACAAGAGGGGTTGCAAGGAGTCCGTTTTTCGCAAATTACACCGGTAGGAAAAGCAGATTTAATACGCGGCATTGTCCCTGTGCAATCCAACTGGGATCCGAAAGATATCGTTGGTGTTGTTGTCGTTAACTACTACGTTCCCTATTCCTTGATCAACAAAATGAAAGAGATTGCAGCCTCCGTTGATCAATACAAACTCACCAAGTCGATAAAAGGGCAAATCCAGCAGAGCTACGTTATTGTTTTACTCCTGATTGCACTGATCATCATTTTTCTTGCGACCTGGTTTGGGTTTCATTTGGCAAATGGCATTACTGTACCGATTCAGGAATTGGCAACAGCAACAACTAAAGTTGCCTCTGGCGATCTGGATATCCAGATAAAAACTCGCAGCACTGACGAAATAGGCACGTTGGTCAACGCTTTTAATAAAATGACAACCGACTTGCGTCAGGGGCGTATTGAAGTTATTACCGCCAATCAAGAGCTACATAATTCCATCCTTGAGCTGGATCGTCGTAGCAACTACATGGAAATCGTTCTGGCCAACGTAACCGCCGGCGTTATTTCTATTGATCGCTCAGGACATCTGACAACCATAAATAAATCAGCGGAGAATCTCCTCAGTTTTAAAGCCGATAAGGTGCTGGGAAAAGACTTTCGCGAGGTCATTCCAAATAGCTATTTGCCACAAATCATGGAGCTCCTGAAAGAGCTTTTTTATTCAGAGCGTGGGACAATACGCCAACAACTCACAATCCCTATCGGTAACGACAAGTACACCCTGATGCTTAACTTGACCACCCTGCGTGATAAACAGAACAACTTTCTGGGGACAGTCGTTGTCTTTGATGACCTGACTCAACTATTTAAAGCACAGCGTATGGCTGCGTGGAGAGAAGTTGCCAGACGAATTGCTCACGAGATCAAGAATCCGTTGACCCCCATTCAGCTATCGGCTCAACGCCTGCGAAAACGCTACCTGCACCACTTTGATGAAGATGCCCCTGTCTTCGATGACTGTACCAGGATGATCAGCAACCAGGTTGATGAATTAAAAAACCTGGTCAATGAATTTTCCAGTTTTGCACGGATGCCAGCAACACAACCAAGCGAAAATAACTTGAACGCTGTCATCAGCGAATGTTTAACTCTCTATCGCGAAGCGCATAAAAATATCTCATTTCAACACTCCCTCGATCAACACTTGCCAAATACAATTTTTGATCGGGAACAAATCAAGAGAGTCATCATCAATTTACTGGAAAATTCCATTGCTGCTATCACTGGGGCTGGAACAATTAAACTTGAATCGCTTTTCAATCGAGAGTTGAATATCATCACCTTAACAATCGCAGATTCAGGTTGCGGGATCCCGGTAGACGACAAAACACGGCTGTTCGAACCTTACTTTTCAACTAAAAAGACCGGAACCGGCTTGGGCCTGGCTATTGTTGCAACGATTATTGCCGACCATAACGGCTACATCCGTGTTCGCGACAACCACCCTAAAGGCTCATTATTTATGATTGAACTCCCAGCTAGCAATATCAGATAAGGAAATTATTGATGAAAAATATTCTCATCGTTGATGATGAAGACAGTATCCGTCAAAGCCTTGAAGGAATACTTAATGATGAAGGATTTCGAACCTCCTTCGCAGCCTCAGGAGAAGAATGCCTATCCTTGATCCAGACAGAGGACCCAGATTTGGTTTTGCTCGACATCTGGATGCCGGGGATAGATGGTTTAAAAACACTGAAAAAAATCAAACAGATACGCCCTCAGCAATTGGTCATTATGATGAGTGGACATGGCTCAATAGAAACAGCTGTCAAAGCAACCCGCCTGGGTGCCTTCGATTTTATTGAGAAACCACTCTCACTGGAAAAAGTATTATTATCAATCCAAAATGCTATGAAAATTGGGCAACTTGTTGCTGAAAATAAGGTCCTGAAAGAAAAAATTGGTCATGACTACCAGATGATCGGAAACAGTCAGGCAATCGATCAACTGAAACAACAGATCAAAATGGCAGCCCCCAGTTCTGGGTGGGTACTCATTACCGGAGAAAATGGAACCGGAAAAGAGCTTGTTGCGCGAGCCATTCATCAACAATCAAACCGATCTGAAAAGCCTTTTATCGAGGTCAACTGTGCAGCAATTCCTGAAGAACTCATTGAATCGGAACTTTTTGGCCATGAGAAGGGTGCATTCACCGGGGCCACGACAGCACGAAAAGGTAAATTTGACCAGGCAAACGGAGGGACTCTGTTTCTTGATGAAATTGGCGATATGAGCTTAAAAACCCAGGCTAAAATATTGCGCATCCTGCAGGAACATAAATTCGACCGGGTCGGAGGGAATAGAACCATTGAAGTTGATGTTCGCGTTATTGCAGCGACAAATAAAAATCTGCAAGAAGAAATAAAAGCGGGAGAATTCAGAGAGGATCTTTTTTTCCGCCTCAATGTCCTCCCATTTCAAGTCCCGGCACTGCGTAAGCGAAAAGATGATATCCCACGTCTTTGCAAACATTTTTTAAACTATTTCTGCGGAAAAGAGAGTCGAGAGATAAAAACAATCTCCGAAGAAGCACTCAACGCATTAATGTCTTATGATTGGCCCGGAAATGTTAGAGAATTGAAAAACTTAATTGAAAGATTAGTCATCATGACTCCGGAGAAGATCATTAACAGTGCTGATCTACCTCTTAGTATTAATCAAGACAGTCCGAATAATCACTCCCAAAATCTTAGCACCCAAGACCTGCCAAACTCATACCGCGAGGCAAAAGAGCTGTTTGAAAAACAGTTTCTCATCGAAAAACTGCGCAAAAATGACTGGAATGTTTCCAAAACCGCAGAAGAAATTGGCCTGGAACGTTCCAATCTCCACAGAAAGATTAAAAGTTATCAAATCGAACCAACATAATTTGAGATAAATACAGACTTGTCCTGACAGCCTCACTGACAAAAACGCACTAAACGCAAAAAACCCCATCCTGAGTGGAATCAAGATGGGGTTTTCAAATAATTTCGGCAGCGACCTACTTTCCCACACAGTCTCCCATGCAGTATCATCGGCGCGGTAGGACTTAACTTCTGTGTTCGGGATGGGAACAGGTGTGACCCCTACGCTATAGCCACCGAAAACCGTAAAATGGTTTTCTCATCGCTTATG
>LLYT01000004.1 GCA_002049545.1 Deltaproteobacteria bacterium tcs-42
AACTGGACAGCTGGGTTCGTAAGCGACTGCGCTCCTATATTCACAAGCGCTGGCGGACCTATCGCTGGCCCAAGGAGAACAGACCGACAAGAGAGGATTTTGCGCAGATGGGACTTTTTGAAATGCGTAGTATTGTCCGGCCTAAAACGCTTCAGCCCATGCTGTTCTGAGTCCCCCAAATGGGGTCATTCACGGGGCCGCCGGATGCGGGAAAACCGCATGTCCGGTGGCAACGGAGGGCTTGGTCTTGGTGACAGGGCCATTCTATTCTCTGATTGCCGAACTGGAAAGCGGGGATGTCCTGACCGACCGGCGAACGCAACCAGAAGCTGTACACTACGACAAAACAGATCGGTACCACCAGCATCAGCAGTATAGCGGTGATGGATGGGGACAAAAGCAGCCACGGTCTGAGAGTTTTCTGTTTCATAAAATGGAGTCCTGTTTTTGGGGTTCCATGTTCCTTTTTCGATGCACCGATGACACAGGTTCAGTTGATTAAAACCAGTGTGTTCCGCATAGGCGGCGGCGACATAAATTGATTTACAGCAGAAAGCCCTGTTTCAGCGGATCATTCTCCTCGACGATAAAATGGTTCAGCCCGGTCAGGTAGGCCATGCCTTCTATTCTTGCGACAAATCCGTCCCGGGAGCCAATTTTTTCCTTGCCGACCAGACTGGCATTAAACGATGTTCGCAGGGGGCTATAATTGGTGTACTTCTGCCCCATAGCAATTTTTCCATAATGATGCAGAAGGGTCAGTTTGGCCGCTGTTCCGGTTCCGCACGGTGAGCGGTCGACATGGGATTCACCGTAAACAACAACCCCCTGGCCGAAAGCTCTGTCCTGCTCATATGCAGAATCGTAGAATTCGGTGACATCGACACTTTTTACTTCCGGCCGCAGTGGATGGCTGACGCTCAACTGTTCATTGGCAGCCTTGATAATCTTCATGCCCAGATCCGCCAGAAGATCTTTGTTGGCAAGAACCGGTTCGATATCGAGCTGTGTCGCATCGACCATGGCAAAAAAACCGCCGGTACAGACCAGATCGACTGTGATGGGGCCGAAGTTTTCCACTTCAACTTCCCTCGCCGTGGCATATACAAAGGCAGGGATCATGTCGATCGCCACTCCTGTGAGCTGACCGCCGGTGATTGAAAGTCTGCCGTTCATGACTCCCGAAGGGGTATCGACCGGGATCAGATTCTCCCCTTCGTCAAGTTGCAGGAAGCCGGTTTTGGCCAGGGTCACCAGGGCACCGATGGTTGCATGGCCACATAAATAGGGATAACGCCTGGCATCCATGTAGAGCAGGCCGAAGCGCGCTTCCGGAGTTACGTTTTCTGTTACCAACGCGGCGACGGTATCTCTGGATCCTCGAGGTTCCTTGGCCAACAGGCAGCGAACATGATCGTGATCGGCTTTGAAGCTGCTGAGTTTTTCCAGCATGCTGGAACCTTCAGGTTCAGGCAGTCCGCTGACGATCAGTCGTGTCGCTTCCCCTTCGGTGTGGGAGTCGATGGTTGTGATACAACCCTCAAACACCTGCGCCGCGCGTGAAAAGTTACCAAAAAAAGTCATTATATATCTTTCACTATCTGCAGCTGTCTCCCCCCCCTTATCCCATAAGGGGGATTGATGGGGGAGTGTCACTCAAGACAATTTCCGATAATCCTTTGAAAAACCCGGGCGGCCGGGGCAATCATTGCATCGGGGAAATCATAGTCGCTATTGTGCAGCTCCGCCATATTCAGTCCGGCGCCGATACCAAAAAGTGCCCCTTCGGCGATTGTGGTAAAACGACCGAAATCCTCGGACCAGCGGAACGGGCGTTCGAGCTCAAGGATCGAGCCGTTGGTGCTGCTCCGGATAATTTCGTTGGCGCGGGCGGAGTTTTTGGTGGCGTAAAAAATGTCGCTGTATTCAATTGTGCAATCGAGGTTGAAAGAGGCCGCCGATTCATTGGCAAGCGTTTCCGCATAAGCGACAATCGCTTCCATCGTAGCATCGGTTTCGCTGCGCAGGGTTGCCCATACCTCTGCTTCTCCCGGAGCTGTGCCAAAGGCCTGTTCGCCAAGCTTTGCGCCGACAATTGTGATAAAGGCAACTTCTTTGGTCGGGGCCACCCCCGCTGAGAGGTCGGGCAATTTCGCAATGATTCCGGCCAGGGCCGGAGCCGGACTGCGACCAGTTTCCGGCTGGGCCGCATGGGCCGGAGCCCCCTGAAGTCTGATCGTGATGCCGCGCGATGCCGATGAAAAAGAACCTGTGCGCGTGACAATCTGCCCGAGAGGGAAGCCCGGGAGATTATGCAGGGCAAAAGCATAGTCGGGCGCAATTTCGGCAAAATGTGGATCGCTGATGATTGCTGCAGCTCCATCCCCGGTCTCTTCCGCAGGTTGGAACAGCAAAATCACCCGGCCACTGGCTGGGCGCCGGCTGGCCAGTTCCTGGCCGACCGCAGCAAGAATCGCCATATGGCCGTCGTGGCCGCATTTATGGGCAACACCTGGTAGACTCGAACGGTAGGGCACCGGGTTGCTTTCCTGAATCGGAAGGGCATCCAGCTCGGCACGTAACAGAACGGTCGGCCCCGGGGCTGTTCCGGAAAAAACCACGGCAACACCGGTTCCCCCCAAATTTTTCAGTATGGAATCGGGCGCCAGAGATGCAAAAAAACGAACGATTCTTTGCGCTGTTTCGGTTTCGCCCCCGGAAAGTTCCGGGTTGCTGTGCAGCTCATGACGTAGTTCGATGATTCTATCCATGCTTACCCAATCCCCGACCTCTTAGTAATTTATTTACTATAATAGTGACAAAATTACTAAAAACATGAAGTAAGGCTACAACAGCGTTATATTTTCGTCAAGTTTTAGCTCTTCTTCAAGGTCACCAACAGAATTAACCCAACCGGTGACCTTCAGCTCCCCATGCGGGGACCGTTCCGCATTTGTTTATATTGCCTCTTAAACCAGGGCCATTCCCCTGTCCCCTCTGAACCTTCACACCTTGATCAGTCTGAAAATCCAATTATCCTGTTTCTGTCAGGCTTTTCTCAAGGATATTGAGACCTTCCTCCAGTATGTCGTCCGAGATGGTCAATGGGGCCAGTAGTCTGATGGTGTTGCCGTAAATACCGCAGGACAGCAGAATCAAACCATTTTCAAGGGCCCTGGTTGTCAATGTTTTCGCCGCATCAGGGTCAGGGAGATGCTCGCCACTATCCTTGATGAGCTCAAAAGCCACCATTGATCCCAGACCACGGATAGCACCGATCGCTGTTGTATCGCTGCGCACTTTCATCTGCTCAATGCGTTCGAGCATGCGAGCCCCGATGGCTGCACTGCGCTCACAGAGATTATCTGCTTCGATAATGTCGAGAACGGCATGAGCCGCAGCACATCCGACCGGACTGCCACCGTAGGTCCCTCCCAATCCACCGGGCTCCGGGGAGTCCATGATTTTAGCTTTACCGACAACACCCGATAAGGGATAACCGCCGGCCAGGGCTTTGGCCATGGTCATCAGATCAGGTTCAATTGCGGAATATTCAGTGGCAAACATCTTTCCGGTGCGGGCAAAGCCTGATTGAACTTCATCACAGATCAGCAGGATGCCATGTTGATCGCACAACCGGCGAAGGGACTGCATAAATTCCTTCGGGGCAATATAGAAACCACCTTCTCCCTGGACCGGCTCAATGGTGATGGCTGCGATCTTTTCGGGCTCGACATCTGACTTAAACAGGCGTTCGAGGGCCGTTAAGCTGTCTTTTGCTGTTACACCATAATGATCAATCGGGAAGGGGATATGGTAAATTTCCGCCGGGAAAGGACCAAAACCGGCTTTGTAGGGGACAACCTTGCCGGTCAACCCCATGGTCAACAGAGAACGGCCATGGAAAGCTCCGGAAAAAGAGACAATGGCACTGCGTTTGGTATAGTGCCGCGCTATTTTGATCGCGTTTTCGACCGCTTCCGCACCGGTGGTCATGAAGATGGTTTTGGCATCTTTGATCGGAGCAATGGCGTTGATCCGTTCCGCCAGCGCAATATAGGTTTCATAGGGGACAACCTGAAACGCGGTATGGGCAAACTGCGCATGCTGATGGTTGACCGCTTCGATGATTTTGGGATGACAATGGCCGGTATTGCACACGGCAATCCCGGCGGCAAAATCAATATAGCGCCGCCCTTCAACATCCCAGAGTTCAGCATTTTTTGCTTTATCGACAAATATCGACGTTGCTGAAGCAACCCCGCGCGGTACAGCCGCGTTCCGCCGTTTTGCAAGATCTATATTGGTCATTTCTTCATCCTTTTAATGTTAATTTCGTGTTTACAATTCCGTTCAGCAAGCCTCAATGATAACGGCTATACCTTGTCCTCCGCCGATACATGCCGCAGCACAACCCAGTTTTTGACCCTTTTCACGCAGTATTCTGGCCAGCGTACCAACCAGACGCACTCCGGTCGCTCCCAGGGGATGTCCAATGGCCAGTGCACCGCCATGCACATTGACCCGGTTCAGCTCCAGTCCGAGTTCTCTGACAGTATTGAGGACAACGACACTGAAGGCTTCGTTGATTTCCCAAATATCAATGTCAGCGGGCGACAGATCAGCATGTCGCAATGCTTTCCCTATGGCCGGAATCGGCCCGGTCCCCATCAACTCGGGACGAACTCCGGCAATTCCGGTTGTAAGGATTTTCGCTATGGGTTGCACCCCTTTGCGATTGGCGCTGTCTTTACTCATCAGCACCAGCGACGCTGCCCCGGTACTGAGGGGAGAACTGTTTCCCGCAGAGATGACGCCATTATCCTGAAATGGCGTCTTTAATGTGGCCAGATCGGCAACGCAGGTTTCTCCGCGAATATTCTGATCATCCAGAGTCAACAGGCTGTCATTTCCCGGGATTTTGACCGGGACGGTTTCTTCCCGGAAAAAATTCTGTTTGACGGCTGCAGCAGCGAGTTGATGTGAACGGACGGCAAATTCATCCAGCTGCTGTCGATCAAAACCCTGCTGTTCAGCCAGCAGCTCGGCTGTCAGTCCCATATTCAGACCTGTAACCATATCCCAGTCGGAGGTCTTGCAATACACCTCGGGGTTGACTTTAACGTAGCCTTTTTCAAACAGTTTGGGGCCGATAGGCATGCGTGTCATATGTTCCATACCGGCGGCGACAACCGTCTCTGCCTGACCGCAGGCAATTTCAAAAAAACCTGATTCTATGGCAGCCATGCCGGAACCACACTGCATATCCAGGGATCTGGCGGGGACGCTGGCATCGAGACCGGCCAGCAAAGAACTGGTTCGACCACCAAATGTCCATTGTTCCCCGATACCGAGGGCACAACCCACAATAAAATTATCCACAGCGTCCGGCACAACTCCGACATCCTTAATCGCTGCGGCAACCGTCTGCGCCAGTAGCTCTTCCGCCGTCAAGGGATTAAACGGATCGAGCTCCGGATCCCGAGGCCGGGCCCGACTGAAAGCCGTGCGTTTGTATGTGCCGATCACAACCTGTTGCATGAATCCTCCATTTCTGATGCACGCGCAACAACTCCGTCGATGGCTAAGCCATTATTACTCCTTCAGTCGACACCATTGAGCCAGGAACAGGGCATAGGCCTTGGCCGTATGAATGATACTTTCAATCTCGACGCACTCGTTCGCACCATGAATCGAATCTGCTACAGGACCAAAGCAGGTATGTTGACTGCGACCGAAATGGTGAAATGCACGTAGATCCGTCGTGCAGGTCGAAATGTATTCAGCAGGTATTTTACCCGACAGGGCCTGATGACAGGACGCAAGGGTCCGCAAGGCCGGCTGTTGTGCAGATGCAATGTGTCCGTCGGAGCGGAAACCGTAAAAGGAGACCTCGGGCAAGTTATCCCGCAGCCAGTCATCTTGAAGTGCCGCCTGTTTGACCACCTGGCGGATTCTTTGCGAAATATCCGCAAATGTCATTCCCGGATAGTAGGACATGCGCCCGTGGAGTTCCGCCATAGCCGGGACCGTTGACGGCCAGTCTCCGGCAGAAAAAATACCGATATTAAGGTTCAGCGGGTGCGGGATATCGGCATACTCGGCAGGGGCATTCTCGCGGTTCAGATCCGTTTCAAAATTACGCAGGGCGTTGATCAGTGGAAAACTTTTTTCGATCGCATTGGCTCCGGCACCGGCACTGAGAACGTGTACGGCCTTCCCCTGGATGGTGATCTTGAACCAGAGCACACCGACCTGGGCGGTATAGAGGGTCGGACCAAACGGCTCCGGAATCAGGACGGCATCAGCATCGTAGCCTGCCAGAACACAGCTGAGAGCACCATTGCCGCAACATTCTTCATCAACGACAGTTTCGATGGTGACCGGAGCCTGCAATCCAAAACCGGCTGCATCGATTGCTTTTACAGCGTAAGTCATGGCGGCAACCCCGGACTTCATGTCTCCACTCCCGCGACCGTAGAGCCAGCCATTCTTGACGTAAGGCGCGTATGGATCACTGCTCCACGAGGTAAGCGGTTCGGCACTGACAACATCGAGGTGACCGTTAAATAGAGCGCTCTGCCCCCCTTCGGCATCGGCGGGACGAACGGCGACCAGATTGTCGATACCATCACTGTAATCCCAGGGGCCCGGAGCATAGCCGGGATGAGATCGAACCTCTTCACGATCGACCCTGATACGCTCGGGCGGATAACCCAGGGCTGTCAATTGTTGTTCCATGACGGCGACAGCACCAGCCTGTTGTCCCAAAGTGCTCGGCTGCTCGACCAATTTCATCGTCAGATCGAGGATGTCACTGCGTAACGAATCGACACAGTCGATAATTTTCTGTTGCTGCTTATCCATTCATGACGCTCCTTCGGCAAAACACCCCTATCTTTCAATAGGTTGGCAATGGTCCCGTGGCAATCTTCAGGGGGGCGGCGGTTTTGGCAATGACCTCGTCGACGCTGACCCCTTCAGCAAGTTCTGCCAACATGAGTCCATCAGCCGTCACTTCAATCACCGCCAGATCGGTAATAATTTTGGCCACACAGGCAGGAGCAGTGAGTGGCAGATCACACTGTGGCAGGATTTTCGCACCTCCCGTTTTGGTGGTGTGCGTCGTCAGAACAACAACTTTTCTGGACTTCTGCGCCAGTTCCATGCCGCCACCGATCCCCGGAGTCATTTTCCCGGGAATGATCCAGTTGGCAAGGTCGCCATTTTGCGCGACCTGCAAGGCTCCGAGAAAGGTGATATCGATACGTCCCCCGCGAATGATGGCAAATGAAGTCACTGAATCGAAAAAGGCTCCACCCTCCACTATCGTGGCATAAGAGGCCCCGGCGTCAATCAGGTCAGGACTTTCATGACCCGCCGGAGCACGTTTTCCCATACCCCAGATACCGTTCTCTGATTGTACAAAAATCCCCTGATCGGTGGGCAGATAATCCATCAGCAGAGTCGGTATGCCGATACCGAGATTGACAGCTTGTCCGGCACTCACCTCACGGGCGGCCCGCTGAGCAATTCTATGTTTGTAGTGCATGATGTGCTAACACCCCATATTCAGCGCCAAACTCTTCGACCTGCACCAGACGGTCGACAAAAGCACCCGGAAGATGGACCTGGTCCGGGTCGAGGGCTCCGGACGGAACGATCTGATTCGCTTCAACAATGACCAGATCAGCCGCCGTAGCCATGGCTGGATTAAAATTATAGGCGGTCTGAGTAAACACCAGGTTGCCCATCTCATCGGCTTTTTCGGCATGGATCAGAGCAACATCGCCACGCAATGCCGGCTCAATCCGATATGTTTCACCGTTGACTTCGACCCACTGCTTTTTGTCATCATCGAGATGCAGGCCTATGTCGGTTAGAATCCCACCCAATCCGGCGCCACCGGCACGAATCTTTTCCGCCAGAGTCCCCTGAGGATAGACCTCTATCGCCAGTTCACCAGCGTGCATCATTTTGACTGCCAGGGGATTCAAACCGATGTGGGAAGCGATCAGTTTCTTTACCTGTCCTGCTTCGATCAGCAGGGATACGCCCAGCCCCGGCTCGCTGGCGTCATTTTTCACCAGGGTCAGATTTGTTGTCCCCAGTTCCAGCACCTGATGCAGCAGCATATTCGGAGTCCCGGGCTGACCGAATCCTCCAACCAGAATGGTGGAACCCGTTGCGATCCCGGAGCAGGCGTCAGCTTTGGATAAAACCTTAGATGTCTTCATGGGCGACATCCGCAAGGAATTTCGTGGTTCTTTCATTGTGTGGTTTGCCAAACATTTTGGATAGAGCTCCTTCTTCGACAATGGTTCCGTCAGCCATAATCACGATCCGAGCGACGACTTTATCAGCAAAACCCATTTCGAAGTTCACAACGATCATTGTCAACTCAGGGTTTTATGATCCCGAATACGACAGTGGCCCAAGCTGTATTGTGGTTTGAGCCAGGGCCCTGTCAAGCAGATCCAGGAGCTTGTCTATTTCACTCCGGGTAATCGACAAAGGTGGCGCGATCATCACATGATCGCCCGATAATCCATTGATCGGCCGTCGTGGATAGATTATGAGGCCGTTGGCAAAAGCATGGTCGGTGAGCATATGGTTAACATACAACTCGGGCTCAAACGGTTCCTTGGTCTTTCGATCTTTGACCAGTTCCAGAGCCATCAGCAGCCCCTTGCCCCGCACATCGCCAATAATTTCATACTGTTTCTTCAGCTTAAGTAAACCCGATTTCAGCGCTTTGCCCATTGTAATAGCATTTTGAACCAGGCCCCGTTCGAGGATAACATTCAGGACCTCCAGTCCGACCGCACACCCCATCGGGTTCCCCGCCAGGGTATGGCCATGAGCAAAGGTTCCTTTATCGAGCATTTCCTCGACAATAGCTCCCTGGACCAGAATCCCGCCCATAGGGTAGTAACCTGAGGTCATCCCTTTCGACAGGACCATAATATCGGCATCGATCCCCCAGTGTTCACAGGCAAACAAGGCACCGGTCCGACCGAACCCTGTCATGACCTCGTCAAGAATCAGCAGGATCCCGTATTTTTTACAGATCGACTGAATCACTTCAAAATATTCATCGGGCGCGACAATCGCCCCGGTACTCGCTCCGCCGACCGGTTCCATAACAAAAGCACAGATGCTATCGGGATCCTGTTCCTGGATTGTCCTTTCTAGAAACCACGCACATTTGAGTCCGCAGGCCGGATATTTTTTTTGATTGAAGGGGCAGCGATAACAGTAGGGGGATGGAATCTTGGGGTGGCTGTTCAACATGGGGCGAAAAGGAACTTCGAGCTGCGCCGAAGAGGTGAGCGACAGGGCACCCAGGGTCGAACCATGATAAGAGGGCTTGCGGCTGATGAACTGGTAACGAGAACGTTCTCCCTTATTGTAGAAATACTGGCGTGCCAGTTTCATCGCCGCTTCGACCGCCTCGGAACCGCTGGAGACAAAAAAAGAACGGTTCAGGCCGGTGGTGGTCACCTCGGCAAGCTTGTCGGCCAGGCGATGGGCCGGCTCGTTTTCAAATTGGGTGCGGTAGGCGAAAAAGGTCCGTCGTGACTGTTCTGCAATCGCCTGAAGGATACGGTTGCAGCCGTGGCCGATGTTGCAATTTATGGCGCTGGAGCATCCATCCAGATATTCCTTGCCGTTGGTGTCATACATATAGACGCCTTCGGCATAGTCGATAAAGGGCAATTCCTTGCGACTTTGGTAAAACAGATGACCGGTTTTGAAGTCTACCACGGCAGAACCCCACTTTGAATCAGGGAAACATCAATTGTTTACTATAATAGTAAATCTCTTTCATTTTTAGTATATCGATGATATTCTTTTGCTGTCAAATAATAAAAAGGCGAGAATAAATTCCTTTTTAATTGGAATAATGTTTCTATTATAGATGGTTATGGATACTCGCCCATGAAAAACCATCGGGCTTTGCAGGGTAAAATTTTTGCATAGCCATCCAATGTTTTTTGGCGAGTGCATCAAGGATGTTGTCATATGGCCAGAAACCAGCAGGACTATTTTGCCAAGACCCTCGACAAGGGGATTCGTGTGCTCTGCCTGTTTGATCAGGATAAGCCGAGCTGGAACCTGTCGGAGATCGCTGACCGGTTGCAGATCAACCTGACTTCAGTCTATCGTCTGGTTAATACTCTGATTGAGCTGGGATATCTGGAAAAAGGGGAGCAATCGAAAACGATCAGTTTGGGACCCATGGCGGTTGCCCTGGGGAACCAGTTGCTTCATGGGTACGATCCGAACCGGCTGATAAGGCCCTTGATTGACGAATGTCATAGCCGTTATGACATCAGTATCGATGTCGAGATGTTTCACTCCAACCATCTGGTCCAGATCTACAGCCGGGAATCGGAGGGCACCCTGACCTATCGCCAGGAGACCGTCAGTGAAGAGCTTTACTGTATCGGGACGGGCAAGTCGGTGCTGGCATTTCTCCCCCCGGAAGAAGCCGAAAGGACGATTCAGCAGCAAAGCTTTACCCGTCGAACCGAGCAGACCATCACCTCAGCCGAAACCCTCCGCCACGAATTGGAGGGGATACGTCAACGCGGTTATGCCTTGACCAACGAAGAATATATCAATGGTTTGATTGCGATTGCCGCTCCGATTCTCAGTCGAACCAACCGTCAGCCCCTTGGGGCGATTTCCTTCACGACAACAACGCTGGAACAAAGCCTGGAACGATTTGATGAAAAGTACGCGACGGTCCTCTGTGAACTGGCAAAGAAGCTGTCTGAAATTATTCCCGATCTTTAATTCCAGAACGATCATAACGATATGAAGTTCCGCAGAATGTTTATTCTGCCATCACGCTGGTGAAAACCATGGACTTCAGTTCAAGGCTTTGAGTTGCTGCTTTTGATTTACAGGACTTAGTAGCTGTTTAAAAATACAAGAATCGCGAGGACAAAGGATATCGCGACAAGGGCAACTATCAAAGGGGGCGGCGTCGATTCTTTCACTGGGCTCCTGTCGTGTTCCATGAGTAGTCGCCATACTTCGGTTTCATCTGTGTCGCGTGGAATTTTGTGCAAGACGCTGAGTGCTTCCTGAGGATCGACAAGGGCAACCTGGTTTCGATACTGCATCTGCAGGTAGATTCCCTGGCGCACCACTTTCAATACGCCGGAAATAGATCCTATCCGGGCGAGTTCACTACGAACCTTCAATGTGGATGTTTCAGCACGTCTATTCATCTCGACGATCGCATAGATGCTCACTTGACTACTCATACTGCTGACTTTTCCTTCCCGGGACCTGAAATCGGAATGTGGCTTAATGGACAGCCCCTGCTAATTTTTTGTTCCAGACATTCATGCTCTCCAGACTGCCGCTGATCTGGGTGTTCTTGACCAGGGTGCCGCAAAACTGATAACCATTCTGAGCAAAACAGATATTCATACCGTAGGACGTTGCGCGTGCGATGGTGTAACCGGTTTGAATCCCGGATAGTTGCAGTTCTTTCTCCAGATTCTGCAGCAGCAGATTGGCCAGACCATGGCCTCGCCAATCTGGATCTGTGGCAAAATCAGTGAGTTCCGCATTACTGTTCTGGTCGTCAATTTCAGCCGAAGCCAGAGCCAGAAGCTGCTCCCCTTTCCAGATCCCCGTATAGAGAATATTCTCAGCCATGGTCTTGCCAAGATATTCGGGGTCGTGAATTGGAAAAGGGTAGCTGGCAAAGGTTTTCTGATACAGATCTGCCATCTGGGGACAATCAGCTTGGGTCGCCAAGCGGCAGACATAGCCATCAAAAAGGTTGACCGAATGGTGCTGTTCAGCTTTCAGGTGGGCAGCTTCAAGGACTTTTTTGACCAGATCTTGATCCGGGTCGACAAGCCGGTCAGCCTGGTAATAGCGAGCCATGAACAGACCATCTTCGACTCCCTTGAAAAGTCCGGGCACCGCTGCTTCGATGCGGTAGCCATCATCTTTAAATTGTTTCTGCAGACAACCCGGGATCTTGATAAAAGCTTTTGAGTAATTGTGTTGTTCCGCAAGCCTGTTGATGCCGGAAATGACTTCAGGAAGGTCTGACGGATCCAGTTTCATCAGGTAGATCCGGTCATTTTCGGGGCCATGCTGCAAGATTGATTTGCCGAAACTTTCAACTGAATCACTGTTCATCACGTCGCTCCATTCTCTCGTTTTCTCCCGGAGTGAGACTGATCACCTCGTCGTAATCAGAAAGTAATTTTTCGATGCCGGTGGCATCCCTTTCTTCGCCATCGTCCAGTTTCAAGTGGAGTTCACAGGCATCGCACTTCCGGTCACAGAATTTCTGTTTGTAGCTGTCTGGCTCCTGATAGGTTGTAATCACGCCCTCGTAGTTGCGCAGCACCACCTTGTTGGTTGACAGAGAAATCAGATAGTTGGGGGTTAGAGGAATTTTCCCGCCGCCGCCCGGGGCATCAATGACGTAAGTTGGTACCGAAAACCCACTGGTATGGCCAATCAGGCTTTCCATAATTTCGATACCTTTGCCAACCGGGGTGCGGAAATGTGACAAGCCTTCCGACAGATCGCACTGATAGAGGTAGTAGGGGCGGACCCGATTCTCTACCAGCTTGTGTACCAGCGACTTGATAATCCGTGGGCAGTCGTTGATTCCGGCCAGCAGTACCGACTGGTTGCCGAGGGGAATTCCGGCATCGGCCAACTTGCGTAATGCCTTTTTTGAAGAACTGGTAATTTCGCGGGGATGGTTAAAGTGGGTATTCAGCCAGATCGGCTGGTGTTTCTTCAACATCTCAACCAGTTCATCGGTAATCCGATAGGGCAGGACCACCGGCATCCGCGAGCCGATGCGGATTATCTGGACATGCTCGATCTGGCGCAACTCTGTGAGCAACCAATCAAGATAGGCATCGTTGAGCATCAGGGGATCACCACCGGAAAGAAGGACATCACGAATTTCTGGTGTGTTGCGGATATAATCAAGCCCGCTGCGGAGTTGATTGCGATCCGGAATCGAATCCATGTCACCGACCTTGCGCTTGCGGGTACAGTGGCGACAGTACATTGCACAAACATTACTGATATGAAACAGCACCCGGTCAGGGTAGCGGTGGGTGATCCCGGGGGCGGGACTGTCATGATCTTCTGCCAAAGGGTCGGCCATATCGCATTTATCGACTTCCATTTCCTGCGGATCAGGAAATGCCTGGCGAAACACCGGGTCATTGCGAAAATCATTGCGGTCGATCAGCGAGAGGTAGTACGGGGTCGTTGACAGAGGAAATTTTTTCAGAGTGAGTTCAACCTGACGTCTTTCCAGGGGCTCCAAATTGACACCGAGAAGTTTTTCAAAGGTTTCAACCCGGGTGATGGAGTGTTTCAGTTGCCAATGCCAATCGGTCCATTTGGAAACGGCAACAACATCATCACGACTTAAATGTTCGGCAATTTTGCGTTGGGTATTGGAATAAATACTCATTGTCCTCATCTTTTGTTGTCCCTGCCACCAGAAAAAAGACAAGCGAAAGTCTCACAGCCGAGCTGTAAAAAATTGTCAAGAAATGGTGCGGGAATCAGGTTTTGCCGCGATATTTACGGCTTTGAAAGGGAATTGAGCCAGGAGTTTGTCGATGACGCCCTTAAGGGTGCCGCATGCAATGGTCTCCTCATTGAGTTTTCGTGTATTTAATTCGTATAATTATTATTTATTTTCAAATGATTCGTGCACGAACGATATTGCCACAAATAAGTTGCTAAGTCAAATAACGGCAAAATCCCCGGAGATCATTACTTTTCGGGAGCAAATAAACCCGTTTCGAGAACCGGTGCGGCACCGATATGGCCGGCTTCCATCAGTTCGACAAGTTTTTCCAGGGCAAGCGTTATGGTGACCTGTTCAATTTCCGGGAGTTCAGCCAGAGCATTTGAGAGGGTGTCTTGAAGCAGGGAAGGGGCTGCGTTAATCAGTTTGTGACCTTCAGGAGTGATAGAAATATAGACCAGGCGTCGATCCTTGCTGTCGCGATTGCGCTCGACCAGTTTCTTTTCTTCAAGGCGATCGATAATACCGACCACCGTACTTGGACTCAGATAAACTTTCTTGGCGAGACTGGCACTTGTTAGTGGGCCACTCTCTTTGATCGTCAGCAGGGCGGCAAGCTGGGGACCCGTTATTTTATGTTGAGTCGCCAGTTTATGTGAATGGCTGTCAACGGCCCGGATTATCCGGCGCAAAGCCTGGAGAATACGCAGGTCATAACTTCCTTTTGGGATCTCTTGAATCGCACTGGAATTCTTCTCTGGGGACACGTCCATCTTAAAACCTCCGAAAATCTGTCTTCGACCAGTCAATTTCTCGTTACGATCGGTAAAGTCCGACAGCCTCCCGGCATCATAAAGGGGCTTCATGCAATCGGCAAGTTCCATTTATTGATCCCAAGAGTCAAATGTTGACCCAGCTACCATGATTGGTATGTTACTCACCCAGCATGATACGGATAATCTCTTTGTCGGTCTCCTTCATGCCGTCCCGGCCGAGGCGGCCGATATTGTTGATGGTGTTTTCAACCCCTTTGGTGACGATTCCATCGCCGCCATAAAATTGCTGCCCGTTTTCAAACATCAGAAAGCCGAGGATCCCGGCATCGACCGATGCGGCAATCTTGGCAGCGCAGGATGGTTTGGCACCGTCACAGATAATCCCGGAAACCGTTGCCAGGGCATTGACAATGGTATGGGCCACTTCTTCGAACCGTCCACCGTGCAGCCAGGCAATTCCGGCTCCTGCGCCACATCCCGCACTGACCGCCCCACAGTATGCCGAGAGTCTTCCGAGTCCGGTTTTTTGGTGGATGGTGACCAGGTTTGCGACGATCAGGGCGCGCAGCAAGGTCTCCTTGTCGGAATCGATTTCCCGGGCATATTCGATGACCGGGACCGAGGCGGTGATTCCCTGATTACCACTACCAGAGACGATCATGACCGGTAAATTGCAACCACCCATCCTTGCATCCGATGCCGCCGCAGCCAAGGCCTTTGCCCGAACCTTGATATCGTCGCCCCAGGAGTCAATCAATACCGAACCTATATTGGCACCCCAGTCGTTCTTCAGCCCCTCTGTGGCAATTGCCATATTGTAATCAATTTGTGTCTGCAGCAATGGTTCAAGCTCTTCAACGTCTACCGATGCGGCAAAATCGAGGATATCTCTGACGTTCATCATGGTGCGGTCGGTCAGCTTTATGGTTTCAATTTCGTTGCAATCCTGATTGGTGTAGATCAGCGTACCGTTCTTTTTGATCAGGACGATATTGGTATGGTAATGGGAAATTTGGACGCTGGCTTGTGAATTGCCAGAGAAGACAGTGACCGTTAAGTCAAAGGTCAGGTCGCTGTTTGATTCACTGACCTTGATTTCTTTGGAGTTGAGGAAATCTTCTATTTGCTTTCGTCCGGCATCATCGACAACTGAAATGACCTCGAGAACCTTATTGGCTTTGCCGATGGTAATTCCCGCAGCAGCAGAAGCCTCGATCCCTCTGAGGTTTCCGGTGTTGGGGACGACGACACTTTTGACATTTTTGATTAT
Organism: Deltaproteobacteria bacterium tcs-42; assembly: GCA_002049545.1. Classification (GTDB taxonomy): domain Bacteria; phylum Desulfobacterota; class Desulfuromonadia; order Desulfuromonadales; family Geopsychrobacteraceae; genus Desulfuromusa. The sequence continues at coordinate 15,593 of LLYT01000004.1, forward strand.
ATTTCTACTGACTTCGATCGCAACGCGTTCCGGTTGTGTCCCGAGAATCTCACGGGCTTTTGCCGCAGCATAGGCAATCGCTATGGGTTCGGTGCATCCCATTGCCGGAACGAGTTCTTCTTTTAAGATGGCAATGTACGCCTGGTAGCGGCTGTCTGTTGTTTCCATAATTTTTCTCCAGCTGATGAATTGGTGCTGATATTAACTTGTTTTAAATGGATAGACAAGAATCTGTACTAATGGGGGCTGTGTGCGAAAATATCTTGGCTTCAACGGGCCGAATCGGGTATTTTTTTGAAAGGCAGTCAGTTTGGTTGTGGATGATTGGCCGGAAACCGGGATTTGTGTGTTGCTGAGATGGAGATTTAAGGTACGAGATGAGTGAATCAATTGAAACTCAGATGCTGGATGCCCTCGAGCTTTTTCATTATTCCTACCGGTTCCGTCAACATCAGTTTGTTCTCGTTCTGGACGATGGCGCCCGGTTAGAGCAGCTTATGCTGGATATCCGGGTCCTTTACTCATCCCATATCAAAATCGTTATTTTGTATCGGGCCGATCAGTCCATTGGTGATTGTTTGGATCGTTGGGGGCAAAGAGGATTTTGCTTTCAGCATCTTGCCTCTCAAACACCTGAGCAGGCGCTGGAGGTGCTGCATCAGAAACGGGTATGGGAGAATGTGGCGGTGATTGGTCTGGATTTAAGTGCGGAGCAGGAAGCCGAACCACTTACCCGACAATCATTGCAGATTGCCGAAGCTCTGGGAGCCGATAAGGTTTTTTTTCTGGGAGCACAGAAAGGTTTAAGTCGGGGAGGGCGGTTTCTTTCTCATCCCCGCCCGGAAGAGCTGGAAGATTATCTCAACCGGGACGAACCTTTGAATATGGAATCGGTGCGGTTGCGTACCATGATTGCAGAAGCCCGGCGTTCCGGGATTGAAATTATAATCCTCGAGGCTAAAAGCGGCACCTTGTATGAGGAAATCTTTACCCACCGGGGCAGCGGGACCTTACTGACCGATGACTATCCAAACGTGATTCGGCAGGGACGGGATGGTGATTTAACCGATTTGCTGATGTTGATCAGGCATGATATGCAACAGGGGTCTATCTTGCCGATTTCTGAAGAATCTATCGCCGCAAATATCGAGAATTATTTTGTTTATACCGTCAATGCAGCGATCGTTGCTTCGGCAACTCTGGTCGATTATGGCGAGTGTGCAGAATTGGCAAAATTCTGTACACTGCCGAGATATCAGGGTAAAGGGAGGGCCAGGCAGTTAGCCGTTCAGATGATTGAAAAGGCTGCTGAGTTAAAGAAGGACTACGTTTTTGCCCTGAGTGTAAGTCCGAAAATGTGGGATTTCTTTTTGGGATTGGGGTTTGAAGAGGTGTCGCGACAAGGACTATCGCAAGTTTGGCAGGCTCAGTACGATTTCAGTCGTCCATCCAAAGCGTTCAAGAAAAGTGTAGCAAAAGGGCCGGTGGCGTGTTGAAGTCTTTTTTCGAACGTTTTTCTGCAACCGGATATATCTGTGCCCACCGCGGAGCCCGATCTATTGCTCCGGAAAATACCCGTATGGCATTGGATAAAGGGCGCAACTGTGGTGCTGATCTTTTGGAGATAGATGTTCAGGCGACCGCTGACGGGGAATTGGTTCTGTTTCACGACCATACCCTTGAGCGTACAACCGATATCGCAACGTGTTCAAAATTCTCAGCTCGTACCCCCTGGAACCTCGCAGAATTTACCAATTCAGAGTTGCAGGAACTGGATGCGGGTTCCTGGTTCCTGCAGTCGGATCCTTTTGGTACCGTAGCGTCGGGGGATGTTTTAAGCGCCGATTTTCCAGTTATCAGAAGGCAGCAGATTCCGCGGTTACATGATGTATTGATCGATTGTCGTGAGAACGAATTTCCGGTTAATCTGGAGATTAAAGATCAAACTGGAACGGCCGCAGATGCAACGATCGTCAACCAGATTCTCGATTTGATTAAAGCGACCGGCACCGAACATCTGGTGTTACTCTCTTCTTTTAATCACGAGTATCTGCGTCAGGCCAAGCAGCTTCATTCAGCCATGGCCATAGCGGCTTTGGTAGAAGAAAAACATCCTGATGACCTTGTTGCTTATCTGCATGACCTGGATGTGGATGCCTACCACCCCGATCAGTTGATCACCGATAGTGTGTTGATCAAACAGCTGGCAGATTTGGGGATACGGGTCAATCTCTGGACCGTTAATGATCTTGAACGAGCACACTATTTTATCGAAGCGGGAGCCACTTTTATCTGCACCGATTGGCCGCAAAGCATGTCTGGCGGTGGTCATTCTCCTTGAGTTTCATCCCGCTTCGTGATAGAAGCACTGACCTGTTCAAGTTGCAAACCGGGACAATTTTGAGATGGTGACAGTTGAACAAGATCGGTTCTTTATGCAAGCGGCTCTGGAAGAAGCTGCTGTCGCGCAAAGTCTGGGAGAAGTCCCGATCGGGGCGGTTGTGGTGTTTGATGGTGAAATTGTCGGACGAGGCCATAACCTGCGTGAGACCAGCAACGATCCAACTACCCATGCTGAAATCATGGCGATCCGGCAGGCGGCAAAAAAACTGAACTCGTGGCGGTTGCTCGATTGTACTTTGTATGTCACGCTGGAGCCCTGTGTTATGTGTATGGGGGCAATCATTCTGGCACGAATCCCTTATCTGGTCTTTGGCTGCCGTGACCCCAAAGTTGGTGCTGTCGGCTCAATCTATAATTTTGCTGAAGATCAGCGTTTTAACCATCGGGTTCAGGTTCGAGAGGGTGTTCTGCAAACCGAATGCAGCACTCAGCTTAGTAACTTTTTCAGGAAATTAAGGGCAGAGAAAAAACAACTAAAAGAATAATACGGAGAGGTGTCCGAGAGGTCGAAGGTGACAGACTCGAAATCTGTTGTGCCGCAAGGTACCGTGGGTTCGAATCCCACCCTCTCCGCCAGTTATTTTGCAGAATCTCAACAGGGATTCGAAGCGGAGCGAGCGCTGACTGAATGTCAGAAAAGCGGCCAGGGATGGCCGCGTCAGCGAGTGCAGGGGAGCCGACGCAGGAACCGGTGTGATGCCGGTGACGAAGTGGGCGAATCCCACCCTCTCCGCCAGTTAAAACAAGGGGTTAGCGACTTATGGCTAGCCCCTTGTTTTTTTATGGCCACACCTGCAAGGGTTGCAAAACCTGGGATTTCTATCCGCTACCCCCCCCCTCCAGTGTCGTATCCCCCATGAACTGTCGGTACTTGCCGATTCTTTTATATTAAGGGTTGACAAGAGATCACTACCTCCCTTAGTTTGGTCCTACCACCAAGTCGATAACAATGGTTTCAACTGAAAATAAATGGTTTTACTGTTTTTTGGTAGGTCCAAAAGTGGGATAGTATGGGGAATAATCAACTTTTCACACCAGCTCAAACCGGGCGGGCAAGCGAAGATATCGCTCTGCAGATTGAGGCAGCTATCCTTGGCGAAAAAATCTTGCCGGGCGAGCGGTTGCCGAGCGAACGGGAACTCCAGGCACAATTTCAAACCGGACGTGGCGTGATCCGCGAAGTCGTTCATGCCCTTAAACAAAAAGGGTTGGTTGAAATTCGCAAAGGGGGTAAGGGGGGCGCTTACGTCAAAAAGGTTGATGTTGTCAACGCTGGTGAATCTCTGAGTCTGTTCCTGAAGCAGAACCGTGTTGACATCGATCAAATTGTCGAATTTCGCGAAAGTCTGGACCGAACTATTACAACTTTGGCCATTGCCCGGGCAGACAGGGACAAAAAACAGCAGCTCGTCACCGCAACGGAAAAGCTCAGAGATTTTCTTGAACAACCGGAACCGGACCTGGAGCAGCTGGGAGAGTTGGACCGGAATCTCAACATACGCCTGGCGCAGATGACCGGGAATCAGATCTTTGAATGGGTTATGCGGGCATTGCAGTCAGGCTTCAGCTCCAAAGATTATACCCTCTACGAAGACCGGGAGTTTCGCGAAAAGACCATCGAAAACTGGTGCGAAACGGCTCGCCATATTGCCGCCAATGAGCCATCGAAAGCCCTGTTGTCGACCAGCGCCCACTACCTGTTGTTACAGCAGCTCGTGGCGCGAAAAAAAAACGGAACCACTTGAAATTCACTCCCACAACAACTTGACTTTAGTTATTAATAACCACCCTTTTACGGCACTTATTAAGGAGAGCAGCTATGAAGAAGCCATCCTATGATTACATTATCGTTGGCGGTGGATCGGCCGGAAGTGTTCTGGCCAACCGTCTGAGCGCCAACCCGAAACATCGGGTGCTGCTGCTTGAAGCGGGAAAACCTGACTACCGCTGGGATTTCCGTATCCACATGCCGGCAGCCTTAACTTACCTGTTGACCGATAAAACCTACAACTGGCTGTACGAGTCAGAGCCCGAGCCGCAAATGGACAATCGCCGTGTAGCCCAGCCGCGCGGCAAGGTGCTGGGCGGTTCGAGCGCTATCAACGGGATGATTTATATCCGCGGCAACGCCATGGATTATGAAAAATGGAGTGCCAACGAGGGGCTTGAAAACTGGGATTATGCCCACTGCCTCCCCTATTTCCGTAAATTTGAAACCCGCCTGCAGGGGGCCGATGAATATCACGGCTCGAACGGCCCGCTCTGCATATCAACCGCTGAGTGCGACAATCCCCTGTTCAAGGCCTTTTTTAATGCGGCGGAGCAGGCCGGATATCCCCTCACCGATGATGTCAATGGTTACCAGCAGGAAGGTTTCGGAAAGTTCGATCAGAACATCTACCGTGCCAGGCGACACAATGCCGCACGGGCTTACGTCCATCCGGTCAAGAATCGTTCCAATCTGACCGTGAAATGCCGGGCGATGGTCAACCGGGTGCTGTTTGAGGGGAAGAAGGCTGTCGGTGTTGAATATACCAGGGGGAAAAAGACCCATCATGTTTACGGCGGCGAAATTATCTCTTGTGGAGGGGCGATCAACTCTCCGCAGTTGCTGCAACTTTCGGGTGTCGGTCATGGTGATGAGCTGGAGAAGCTCGGTATTGATGTGGTCAAGGACCTGCCGGGCGTCGGCGAGAATTTGCAGGATCACCTTGAACTCTATGTGCAGTACGCCTGCAAACAACCGGTCAGCATGTACCCGGCTCTCAAGTGGTACAACCAGCCGAAAATCGGTTTCGACTGGCTCTTCCGCCGCAAGGGGGCGGCGGCGACCAATCACTTCGAGGCCGGCGGTTTTATCCGCGGCAACGACCGTGTTGAATACCCCAACTTGCAGTTTCACTTTCTACCGATAGCCATCCGTTACGACGGTTCGGCTCAGGCCCAGGGACATGGTTTTCAGCTCCATGTCGGCCCGATGAATACCGATGTGCGGGGCCACGTCAAGATCAAGTCTGCGCAGGCCGGGGACTACCCGGAGATATTTTTCAACTACCTGTCGACCGAACAGGAACGCCGTGAATGGGTCGAGGCGATCCGTTGTTCGCGAGATATCATCGGCCAGACCGGTTTTGACGGGTTGCGTGGCGAAGAGTTGTCGCCGGGCCCGGAGGCCCAGAGCGATGAAGAAATTCTCGACTTTGTTGCCCGCGAAGGGGAGAGTGCCTATCATCCAAGCTGCACCTGCAAAATGGGATATGACGACATGGCGGTCGTCGATAAAGAGCTCAGGGTTCATGGCGTTGAGAACCTGCGGGTTGTTGATGCTTCGGTCTTCCCGTCGATCACCAACGGAAATATTTACGCCCCGGTGATGATGGTGGCCGAAAAAGCGGCCGATATGATTCTTGGTAATACCCCGGAGGCCCCATCATCGGCACCTTTTTACCGCCAGCAAAACAAGGAAGACAACACATGAAAATTAAAAGAGAACAGATGTACATCGACGGGCAATGGGTCGCAGCAGCGGCCGGCGCGACACGGCAGATTATCAATCCGGCCAATCAGCAAATCATCGCTGAGGTTGCCGAGGGTGACCGTGACGATGCCCGGGCCGCGATTGGTGCCGCCCGTAAGGCCTTCGATCACGGTGACTGGCCCGATTTACCGGGGGCGGAACGGGCAAGATTCGTCTTTCGCCTGGCCGACCTGATCGAGCAGAACCGGGAAGAACTGGCCGAACTGGAATCGCTGGACACCGGGAAAACCGTCGAGGAAAGCCGCTGGGACATGGACGATATCGCCGGGATATTTCGCTATTATGCCGGACTGGCCGACAAGGACGCCGGCGATGTCATCGACTCCCCAAACCCCAACGCCAGCAGCAGGGTGGTGCGCGAGCCGATCGGCGTCTGCGGGCAGATATCGCCCTGGAATTATCCGCTGCTGCAGGCGGCCTGGAAACTCGCCCCGGCCCTGACGGCTGGTTGTACGGTGGTCATCAAACCGAGTGAAATCACCCCACTGACGACCCTGAAAATCACCGAGTTGTGCATCGAAGCCGACTTCCCCGCCGGCGTGGTCAATACCGTGCTCGGTCCCGGTGCCAGTGTTGGTGCCGAGTTGTCCGAAAACGATCAGGTCGACCTGATCTCCTTTACCGGCGGCATTGAAACCGGTAAGAAGATCATGCGCGCTGCCAGCGGTAACGTGAAAAAAATCGCCCTCGAACTGGGGGGGAAAAACCCGCATATCATCTTTGCCGATGCCGACCTGGAAACCGCCCTCGACCAGGTGCTCAACGGGGTTTTCTTTCACGCCGGGCAGATTTGTTCCGCCGGAACCCGCCTGATGCTCGAAGCATCGATCCACGACTCCTTTGTCGCTGCTCTCAAGGAGAGGATGGCAAATATCACGATTGGCGACGCTTTTGCCGATACCACCCAGATGGGACCGTTGATCTCGGCTGAACACCGGAGTAAGATTGAAAATTACGTCCAGATTGGTCTGGATGAAGGGGCACTCCTTGAACTTGGCGGGCAGAGACCGGATGGTGCCGAACTGCAGAACGGGTTTTTCTATCAACCCACCCTGTTTACCGGCTGCCGCAGCGCGATGCGGATCGTGCAGGAGGAGGCCTTCGGACCGATTATCACGGTCGAGAAATTCACCCGGGAAGATGAAGTGATCGCCGCGGCCAACAGCACAATCTATGGCCTTGCCGCGGGATTCTGGACAGAAGATGGCGGACGAATCCACCGGCTGAGCAGGGCACTGCGCTTCGGCACGGTCTGGGTCAACGATTTCAACTTCTATTTCACTCAAGCTCCCTGGGGCGGCTACAAGCAGTCCGGCTTCGGTCGTGAACTCGGTCGTATGGGGCTGGAGGAATATACCGAAGTCAAACATATTTATCAGAATTATCAGCCTGAAGCCCTTAACTGGTTTGGCTGCTGAGATTCATACTGGACAATTTTTTTAACCCAAACGAAGGAGTTTAAATGATGATTACAGCAAGACGAACATCGATTGTTACTCTAGTGATTATGGCCTTATTGCTGCTCCCCGGCATCTCTATGGCGGCGCAGAAAATACGGTTTGCCAGTGTCAGCTGGCCCGGGGTCTCTGTGAAAACCGAGCTGGGGGTCAATGTTCTCAACAGCCTTGGTTATCAAGCCAGCAATACCGCTTTGTCGGTGCCTATGATTTATAAAGCGCTGGAATCTGATGACATTGACATTTTTCTCGGCAACTGGATGCCCTCAATGAAAGGCATTGCCGACAAGTTTTTTAATAATGGTTCGGTCATCAAGTCCGTTGCCAACATGCCGGGGGCTAAATACACCCTGGCGGCCCCGACTTACGTGATCGAAGGGGGACTGAAAGACTTTTCCGATATCGCTAAATTTGCCGACAAGCTGGATCATAAAATTTACGGAATTGAGCCGGGCAACGACGGTAATCAGATTATTCGGGGCCTTATTGATGAGAACCAATTCGGCCTTGGCGACTTCGAGCTCGTTGAAACCAGTGTCTCAATCATGCTGGCGGAAGTGAAAACGTTCACGCAGGAAGGGAAGTGGATTGTTTTTCTCGGCTGGGCACCCCACTACATGAACAACATCATTGATATGCAGTATCTGACCGGAAGCACGGCGGAGACCTTCGGGACAAACGATGGTACGGCGACAGTTTATACCAATATCCGCAAGGGCTTTAGTGAAGAACAGCCCAATGTCGCACGTTTTCTCAAGAATTTTACCTTTCCTATTCCGATGATGAACGAAATTCTGCAACTGCTTAACGACGACAGCGGTCTGGACTACAGTGAAGCCGGTCTGTTGTGGATCAAGAACAATCCCGATATTTACCGCAGCTGGTTGGATGGGGTCAGCACCGTTGATGGAAAACCGGCGCTGCCGGTATTTGAACAATACCTGCGGACGCTTTAGCCCTGAAAATTTTCCTGTTCAGGCTTTGAGCTACAGACCTCGGGGGAGGCGGTTGACCGCCTCCCCCGGGAGTATGTCATGACTCTTATCAGGTGGTGATCGGGTGAAGGATGAAAAAATTTGTCATTAGCAGAAATATTCTGATTTCCTGTGGCGGGGTCTGGTTGTTTGAATTCTTTTTGGACTACAAGTTGCCGGAAGAAAATAATTTACTTCTGTTTTTCGTCGCGATTCCTGTGGTGTGGGTCACCATAAGTCAAATGTGGACATCCTTCAGCTATCGGGAAATTGATACCCCTTTGCTGCTATTTTGCACCCATGTTCTGAGCATAATGATGCTGTTTGGAACGGTTTTTCTGGTCAGCGCCGTATTAAACTCGATCTCTGATAACCTTGATCTTATTGGCATCATCTCATTCCATCTTGTCGGCTGGACAGTTATTGCCGCAATGGTTATGTACGATGTCGTTGATTCCAGAAGATCGCTCTGAGCAATTCCGCACGTGAGAAACGGGACGTCGGAATTATAAATTTCGCCGACCAAACCACCCTTCCCGCCAGAATAAACACGTTAGCGTTACATTGCTGACCCCTTGATTGACGCACTCGCAAAAAACCATTGGCTGGCTATTGGCCGTTTTTAAGAACGATAGTTGTTAAATCTCAAATATTTGTGATTTTAATGTGTCCAAATATTGACACATTATAGAGAATATATTATTGTGAACTCATCTTTTGTGGTCTCGTGTCAAAATTCCATTCTTTTAGATCGGATTTCATAAATATGGTTGCTAATCAAGGATTCGGGGGGATGATTGGTCATTCTCCACAGATGCTGGAGCTTTTTGAGTTGATTTCCTGTGTCGCGGAAGATGGCGAGAGTACGGTTCTTATTCAGGGGCAAAGCGGTACGGGAAAAGAGCTGATCGCTCGGGCCATCCATGAAAAGAGTCTGCGCAAGTCCTCTCACTTTGTCCCGGTCAATTGTGCGGCGATTCCTGATGAGCTTCTGGAAAGTGAACTGTTCGGTTATGTCAAAGGGGCTTTTACTGGCGCTCAGCAATCGAAAACAGGGCGTGTTCAGCTCGCTGATGGCGGGACCCTGTTTCTGGATGAAATCGGTGACATGAAGTCGAGTCTGCAGGCGAAACTGCTGCGTGTCATTCAGGAGCGTGAAGTTGAACAGGTTGGGGGGGATCAAGCCGATCAAGGTTGATGTGCGGATCATTGCGGCAACCCATCAGAATTTGGAAGAACTGGTTGCTGCGGGGCAATTTCGTGAAGATCTGTATTATCGCCTTGCGGTGATTCCGCTGATTGCTCCACCTTTATGTGAGCGGCCGGATGATATCGCTTTATTGATTGAACGTTTTATTGACCGTTTCAGTCGGCGCAAAACGGACAAGCGCACAACCATTGACCCTGTTGCCATGCAAAGTTTGCGATCTTACAGTTGGCCGGGCAATGTCCGCGAGCTGGAAAACTTGATGCAACGTCTGGTTATTCTGCACCGGGGGAAGCGGGTTACGTTAAAAGAATTACCTGAGAAATATCGCTGTGTGGAGGTCAAAACGGAAGAAATTTCATCGCCGCCAAGCGAGACTGGCGAACCACCATTTTCCTCAGCCTCTCCGGAGACAGAATGGTCTGATGATGGGTTGGATTTCAATGGTTTGATCAGTGAATTTGAAGATCGTCTGATTCTTCAAGCACTCAGTCGAACCGGTGGAAATAAAAAAGAAGCGGCACGAATGCTTAACCTGAAGCGTACGACGTTGATTGAAAAGATAAAGAAGAAAAATCTGCCAGTATAAGCTAAGCCATCTAATTCTTTTTTGCGAGTGCTTCAGATATAAAAGGTTAACTGGCTTTTTTAAAGTGCTGGCTCACTTTATCCTGAATTTCATCATCACTGGCAGGCATCAGCAGAATATCTTTTGCGCCATATTTGACGGCTCTGAGTACCGCAGAACGGGTCCACTCTGAGCCCGCAAAGATCATTGGTGGCAAAGGTTGACCTGCTGACTGTAATTTGATTGCTGAAGCAAATCCTTTTTCCCCATCCTGTTCCATAATCAGAACAACACCGAGGACCTTGTGTTGTTGAAAGAACTCTTTGACTTCCTCTTGAAAAGTTAATATCTGACACTCATATTTGGCAGAAGATAGAACCTCAACAAAGGGGTCGGCGTCGGTCTTTTGATTGCCAATCACGAGGACGATGGGCGGACCTGTGGGCTCGGGCATCGGTTGTGCTGGTGTCTTTGCTGATTCCTGACCGCTCGCTTGAGTTGTTGTTGCCGCCGTGGTTGCTTCAGGTGAAGGAGGTCCTCCCCACTCGCCGGGCGCCGGTTGCTCTGCAGCGTTTGCCTCCGGAGTCGACTGAGCTGGTTGTCCTGCAGCTGTTGCTGTTGATTCTTGAGTTGAGTCGGGGGCTTGCTCATTGTCCAGATCGAAAACTTCTGCCGGAAAAACCAGCAGAATCCGGTTTAATTCGTGACCTTCCATCTGAATTGCAAAGGAGGCCAGGTAGTAGTTCCCTTCGGGAAATGGTTGATCTGAGGCGGTTTCAATTTTTGTCGGGACAATTGTTTCTGTTTCGGTTTTGATGAACCGGAGCTGTTTTGGATAACGATCGAGAAACGTCTGGGTCAGGCTGCCAGATAAAATATTAGCAACTTCACCATAGGCATCTGCAACATCTCCATCAAATTGGCCGTTATTTTTCTGCTCTTCGATTTGATCTTCGGGAAGCATGATCAGGGTGCCACCGAGAACGACGGCATCTGGCACCTGGATCACCATAAAGCCAAGCCCTTCCCGATCTCCAGTGACCTTCATGTGGGTCAGTACCGAGTTGTCGTTACAGTGATTGGAAAAAAAGTCGGCTTTGCTGGTCATCACCAGCTGAATGTCATCGCACTTCAAAGGGTGGCCAAGTAATGCCCCGATCTCCTCACCGGCCTGTCCGATCGTTGCGTTGAATACGACGTCAGTTATTTTTTTGGCATCGGCAAAGGTGGGTTTTTTCTCTGCCGGGGGAGCCGGTTCCGGTTCGGCAGGAGGGTTATCGCTTTGAACGACCGGTTCAGCTTCTGACGTCAATCCTGCCTCGGGTGGCGCTTCCGCTGGTTGCTGCTCGTCTGGCACTTCTGTTGCTGTTGCGGGTTCAACGGCATCATCTTCCAATTCAAAAATTGCTGCCGGGACTACGAGTTCCAGCGGTCCAAGGTCTTTATCGCCAATACTTATATTGCAACGGCTAACGTGGTAATTCCCCGGGGGGAAAGGCTCATCACTGGCAGGATCGATTTTTGTCGGAATCAGATCTTCGACCGATTGTTTGATGAAACGGAGGGTTTTTTTATATTTATCGACAAATGACTGAGTGAAAACACCCGCAATGATATTGGCCACTTCACCAAACGCGTCGTCGAGTTCACCGTCAAGTTTTTCGCTTTGAGCACTCTCCTCAATCACATCTTCGGGGAGCATGATCAAGGTGCCGCCAAGGATGGCAGCAGAGGAGATCCGGGTGAGAAGGTAGCAATCGCCCTGGCGGTCACCCTCAACTGTCATGCGGGTCAGGGCCGTTTTGCTACGACCCGGATCACTGAAAAGATCATCTTTGGTGGTGAGGTTGAGCTGAATATCAGAACAGACCAGCTCTTGTCCCAGCAGGGCGCCTATCTCTCCAGCCAGGTTTTCTGTGGCCGACTTGCAGACGACATCAATGATAGCCCGCTGATCCAAAATAGCCTCTTTGTTGCGAGAAAGTTAGTTGAGATTATATTTCATCTCAACAAAAAATTGCCCCTGTTCAATGTTGAAAGGGATAATAACCCGGTTGTTTTTTGTTGAAGAAGCAATGGTGTACGATTTTCCCGATATTGCTGTCGGAATGGCCAGCTCCAGGTTCAAACCCTCTGCAGCGAACCTCTCCTTTAATCCACCGGCCAGCATATTGGCAATCTCTCCCAGGGCATCTTTGACATCGGCATCGATTGCCTCGATTTCCATGCCAAGCATCGCCCCGGAAATTGCCAGACCGGTCGTTTCTGGACAGTGAATTCCAAGCATCGCCGAAAAATCGCCGGTCAGACCAATCATCGCCGAAACGTGGCAACCGATGGCCTGCTTTCCCTCTGCAAATGGCGGATCGGCTGACACTTCCAGGAAAATCATGGTATTAAATAACTCTTCGGTTGTTTCCACAATTTTTTTAGTAAATTCCACGGTTTTTCCTTCGGCATGGGGAGAAAAGAGATGAATTAACTATTTTTACTGATTTGCAGCTCTACCATGAAGGTCTGTCCGTTAAAGGAAAAGGGGACGGCGACCGTTTCTGCATCAGCCAGACAGTCAACAGCATACTCTTCACCATGGACTGCCGATGGTATAGATAGCTGAATATCACTACCACCAGGATCAAGGATCGCCTTCATGCTGCCACCCAGCATATTGGCCAGTTCACCAATGGCGTCGCAGACATCTTCATCAATCTCTTCGACATCCATCCCGAGAAAAGCGGTGGTAATTGCCAGCGCAGCTTCATTGGGTAAGTGAATTGCCAGCATCCCTTTGGACGTCCCAGCCAGACCGATAATTCCTGAGATGCTGTTGCATAACTTGCTGTCACCGCGCTTAAATGACTCCCCCGGAGTGACATCCAGCATCACCATACTGGAGAAGATCTCCTGGGTTGCGGCGGCTATATCTTGAGTGTATTTCACATAAGACTCCTTCAAATAGCCGGAGAAGTCATCAATATGAGACTCCTCCGGCAAAAAGATGGTAAAGCTTTAGCTTTGATTAGAGTAGTGGTCCCAGGGTTTCGTTGATCAAGTCGGGGGTGAACGGTTTTTTTATGGCCCCTTTGGCCCCGTACGATTTTGCTTCGTCAATAATATCGGCGCCGGTTTCTGTCGAGATCATGACCACCGGGATATCTTTGATCGCATCATCCTCTGCTTTCGCTTTGAGAAATTCGAGCCCGGTCATGTTTGGCATGTTGATATCACTGAGGACCACATCAACTTTGTTGGCCGCCAGAACATCCAGGGCTTCCTGGCCATCACCCGCCTCAAGGATCTGATCAAAATCGATCCCTGCCTGACGGAGTGAGCGTGAAACAATTTTCCGCATAGTATTCGAATCATCGACAATCAAGACTGCTTTACCCATTTTTTTGCTCCTTTATTATTATGTTGAAAAAGAAATTTATTCATCTTTCATGGCAACCAGAGAGGCTCCTGCAGCATGAATCTGCAGGGCGTCCTCTTCATCGGTCATCAGTTTCCAGATGATGGTGTTTGCATCGGCCTCCGGCCATTCTTCTTCGCCCAATTCCGGCAGACCCATTTTGTATTCCTGATCGTCTTCTAAAAGGTTGGTCAGGAATAGTCCGACAATGGTGTTGAGTAATTCATTCTGGATGTCATTCATCTGTGGCTCGGTGATTTCCTCATCATCAATGCTGAAAATGTTTCCAGTGAGTTTTCTGAGAAAGGTTTTAGCCATGGCCAGGCGAATTTCACCCTGGACGGGGTCGTTGATCAATAAACTATTCCAGGCAAGATCCTCTGCAGGGATTTCGTAGGAACGATCAAAGTGTTCCATCACCTCCATAAAAACCATATTTTCGAGGGTCTGGCTGACCGCATTGATCATCGCCTGGTAGAGGGGCTTATGTTTGAGCATAGCATATCTCCTTGATATTACAGGGTATTAGTCGTCAAGAAAATCGGCGAGAGCTTCCATCATGACGGGGGGAGAAACCGGTTTGTTGAGAACCCGGTGAGCTCCCAATGCCAGTAACTGCTCCTCTTTGGCCGGGTTTCCGGCACTGGTAATTACAACGACCGGCAAATCACTGAGTTTAGGGCTCGCTTTGACCCATTTGACCAGCGTTTCTCCATCCATAACCGGCATGTTCAAGTCGGTCAGCAGTAGATCAACGGGTTGTGCTTTAGCCGCAGTCAACGCCTCTTTACCATGCTCTGCTTCAATAATTTCTGCGTCTCCCAGACCAATTATTTGCAGACAGCGCTTGATAAACATTCGGGCCGTTGTCGAGTCATCCGCGATAATGATTCGTTTCATTAGTTTTCATCTCCCGAGCCTGTGAATGAACTTTCGAGTTTTTCAAATTCTATATCAACATTGAGCATAATCGATGCGAGGGTTTTTGGACCGATGTTTATGTAATGAGTGTATTCCGGGTCAAGCTTATAGCGCATACTGTCAGACCCGGTACCAAAGCCACCCATCATGGCGATATTGTCACCAAGGTGCACGGCATAAACCAGTGCCCGATATTCCTCTTTGGCATTGATTGGCTCATGATGGTGGAGGATAACTTCGGCCAGTTCTTCGGGAAGTTTCCAGGCTCTGGCCAGTTCGTACCCGGCTCTGGTATGGTCAAACCCTACCAGTTTTTCTTCGGCATCGAGGTAATCGAGATCTTCATCGGTTGTGATCATCTCAACCGCATCGGTGACCGATCCATGCAGGTAGTCAGAAATTATTGACTTGCCGATATCGTGTAGCAGCCCGGCCGTAAAAGCGAGTTCAGAACTGATATCAACACCGCTCTGAGTAACGACTTCTCGCGCAGCAATGGCGGTGCGTAAATCGTGTTTCCATAGATCACCACCGGCAGATTCATAACCGGAAAGTTCTTTCTCAAATAATTTTCCGGCAGAATCACCAACCGCAATTCCGACGATAATCCGTTCGCCCAGATAGGAAATTGCCCGGTCGATCGAGGTAATGGTGTTGATTAGCCCAAAAGCGGCCGAATTGACAATTTTGAGAACGCGTGCGGTCAGGCTGGCATCGGTTCTGACCAAATCAATAACGTCCATAAGATCGTGATCAGCCTGAGAGGTGATCTGGATAAGTTGACTGGCGCTGGGGGAAAGCATCGGGACCGAGTTGACAACCTTCTGCAGTTCTTCCTGATTCAATTGTTTCACCATTATCAACCTCCTAAAGCTGCCAGTTCGGTTTTCCGGGTGAGCTGAGCGTTATCTGCCCGGCTGAAACGGAGATCGAAACAGTTCGACTGAAGTTCTTGCCAAGGTCTTCAGCAACAGCGCCCATGCCGTAAGACCAGAGAATCTTTTTGATTGCCAGGGCGTTCCGTTTGCCGATCTGGAAGGTATCGTTGCTGTCCATAACATTGGCTCCACCGCAAAGTTTAACAACCATACCTTTGCCGCGCTTGTCGCAGCCAAATTTTGCCATCTGCGCCAGTAATGCCGGGATTGCGGTGTCGGCAAAATAGCCCGGCTTTTCCCCGGCCTTCGCTTTATTGATGGATGAATCTGGCAGGGCGACATGAGCCATACCTGCGGTTCTGGTTTTCGGGTCGAGAAAAATTACCGAAACGCAAGATCCCAGCGCAAAAGTTTTTACGTCATCTGCGGGGGAGTTTGATGCGCCGTAATCACCAACGCCCAATATGATTTGTCCCATTTATCTTTTCTCCGTAAGCAAACCCAGAAGTGCTGCTGAAATCTTGTCCAGTGGGACCAATTTTTGGGCTCCACCCTTTTCAAACGCAACCTTGGGCATACCAAAAACAACCGATGACGCTTCATCCTGAGCGATACAGCGAGCACCAGCCTGTTTCATTGCCAACATCCCCTTGGCCCCATCCTGCCCCATTCCGGTCAACATGGCTCCAACAGCATTGGCTCCCACATGTTTTGCGACCGAGTGCATCATCACATCGACAGAAGGGCAGTGTCCGCTGATTTTTTCATCGCTTCCAAGGCGGACTTGATAAAATCCGCCGCTACGGACAACTTCCAACTGTTGACCGCCGGGGGCTATCAGAATCAGCCCGGAGCGAACCCGATCACCGTGCTCAGCTTCTTTAACCTGCATCTGGCAGAGTTGATTGAGGCGTTCGGAAAACATTTTGGTGAAACCGGACGGCATATGTTGGACAATCACTGTGCCGGGGGTGGTTGGCGGAAATGTTTCAATGACACGCCGGATCGCTTCGGTCCCTCCCGTTGAAGCACCGATGGCAATAATCTTGTCGGTTGATTCAGCCAGTGCCGCAGGGGCGGCTGTCGTTTTAGGTGGTGCCGTCGGGCGTTTCCCTTTCCAGTGGGAAACATTGGCTGTTGCAGCCGCTTTGACCTTGGTGCGTAGTTCCATCAGCATGCCATTTAAACCCGCTGCCACATTGCTGGTAGGTTTGGCGACAAAGTCGACGGCTCCGGCTTCCAGCGCTTCCATGGTGATTTGTTTGCCACGCTGAGTTAGAGAACTGACCATGACGATTGGAATTGGATACTGAGGCATCAGTTTACGCAGAAATGCAACCCCGTCCATGCGCGGCATCTCCACATCCAGAGTCAGCACGTCAGGCTGCAGTTGCATGATTTTATCTCGTGCAATGTAGGGATCGGCAGCTGTCCCAACCACTTCAATGGCGGGATCGAGCGACAGGCCTTGACTGAGAATATTTCGCACTAAGGCCGAATCATCAACGACAAGAACACGAATAGCTTGCGCCATCAGAGATCACCTTTCTGGTAGAGTGCCGGCTTCAGGTAGCGGTAAAGGCTCTGGCTTCGACCGAGAGTTTCTGAATGGCCGATAAAGAGGTATCCATCGGCTTCAGTATGCTGGTGATAGCGATTGACCAGGGCTTCGCGGGTCGTTTGATCGAAGTAGATCATAACGTTACGACAGAAAATCATCTGGAACGGTTTTTTAAATGGAAAAGTTGAGTTCATCAGGTTGAAGCGTCTGAAGGTTGCCTCTTTTTTGACTTTATCGACAACGGCCATTTCATTTTGACCAGCAGGGGTAAAATATTTTCTGCGTAAGTTTTCCGGGAGCTGCATGACCCGGTCTGTTGCGTAACTGCCACGACGGGCAACAGTCAGTGCCTTGTCAGAAATGTCGGTTGCCAGAATACCGGCATCCCAGGAACTGTAGTCAGATCCCAGATATTCCATCATCAGCATCAGCAGGGTGTAGGGCTCTTCGCCACTCGAACAACCCGCACACCAGATGCGCAGATCTTTGCGGTTTTGTTTTTTCAGTCTGTCAATGACGGTGGGTAATGCCGTTGCGGAAAAATAATCAAAATGATCTTTTTCTCGATTGAAATAAGTGTGATTGGTTGAGATCAGATCAACCAGTTCACTTAAGGCCGCTTCCGTCTTGTCGTTATCGAGATAATTGAAATAAGCGGAGAATGTCGGCAGATTAAGCTGTCGCATCAGTTTTTGCAGTCGGCCAACCAGCAGCGAGCGTTTTTGCTCGGTCAGATTGATCCCAAAACGTTGGTAGATCAGATCTCGCAGTTGGGTAAACTCCGAATCTGAAATAACCATCAGGTTATTGTTTTGTTGTGGGTTGGCGTTCATTGTCTGTAGCGGCTTTCGTTATTGCTCTTCCAGGTTCTCGGCCAATTTCTGCATTTCACTACTGAAGAGGAGTTTGTGGATATCGAGGAGAATTTTGACGTCGTTGTTGATTTTCCCCATCCCCTTGATATAACCATCCTCAGAATTTTTACTGGTGCGGGGTGCCGGTTCTACGTTGTTTTCGGGGATGTCGGCCACTTCACTGACTTCATCCACAACCAGACCCACTTCAGTGGTATCAATGTTAACCACGATGATACAGGTACGATCATCGTAACTGCGATCTTCAATGCCAAAGCGGGCACGAACATCCATAATTGGTACGACTTTGCCGCGCAAGTTGATGACCCCACGGATATATGCCGGCATGTCAGGAACATCAGTAATGCTCTGAATACCTATAATTTCAATGACATATTGAATATCAACACCGTAATCTTCACCAGCGAGATGGAAAGTCAGGTACTTGTCTTTCTGTGTGTCTTCATCACCAAAATTGGTCAAGGTTGTCTCTTCAGCCACGTGAGCCTCCTCTAAATATTATCTTTCGTCTTCTCAAATTTGATTTTTTTGCTTTCAGCCGATTCGATCAGGGTGCCTACGTCAAGGATCAGGCAAACATCACCGTCACCAAGAATAGTACAGCCCGAAACACCGGGGACATTGCCGATAAAGTCTGACAGACCCTTGATCACGGTTTGCTGTTGGCCAAGGATTTCATCAATGAACAAGCAGAAACGGGTCTCCTGTGCTTCCAGGACAATCAGGATCCCATCGGCAAGATCCCGAGAGTCAGGTTTTTTACCCAGAATGTCATGCAGTCTGACAATCGGAAGGAAGTTGTCGCGGACCTGTGCCAGTTCATCACCATCGGGGGTGATCGTGATCTGATCCATTTCCGGGCGGTAAGCTTCAAGCATCGACAGGGTTGGAACGATACAGGTGGAAGTGCCAACCCGTACGATCATCCCATCGATAATTGCCAAGGTCAGTGGAATCCGCAGGGTTATTTTGCTCCCCTGACCGGGGGTACTGTGAACATCGATCTTTCCCTTGATTTTTTCCAGATTCTTCTTGACGACATCCATGCCGACACCACGGCCGGAAATATCGGTAATCGCCGCTGCGGTAGAAAATCCGGGGGCAAAAATCAGATTATTGATCTGTTTGTCGGTCATGTCAGAGCCGTCACCTTCGATCAGCCCTTTGCTGATGGCTTTTTCGAGGATTTTCTCTTGATTCAAACCACGACCGTTGTCTTCGATAGTGACCCAGACTTCACCCTCTTCATGACGAGCAGCAAGTATGATGGTCCCCTTTTCTTTTTTGCCGGCAGCCAGGCGCTCGTCCGGAGTCTCCAGGCCATGATCGAGAGAGTTCCGCAGCAGGTGAACCAGCGGATCGGTAATCGTTTCTATGACCGTTTTATCAATCTCGGTCTCTTCACCAATCAGTTCCAGCTCAACTTTTTTTCCTGCCTTGACGGAGATATCGTGAACCAGGCGGATCATGCGGCGGAACAACCCTGACACCGGTATCATGCGGATCGTCATGGCCATTTCCTGAAGTTCCCGTACCAGTTTCGACAGGTGTTGTCCCGCCTTATTGAAATTTTCCAGTTCCAGCCCTTTCAGGTCCGGATTGTGAATCAACATGTTTTCCGCAATAACCAGCTCGCCAATCAGATTGATCAGACTGTCGAGCTTGCCCAGTTCAACGCGAATATCCTGCCGTTTCGCCGGGGTTTTTGTCCTCGCTGCCGGTTTGGCTGCGGCCTTGGATTTTTTGATGGTATCTTGCTGTTTTTTCAGTGCCTGGTCGACTTGTTGCGTAGATGCGGTCCCCTGTTCAACCAGAATCTCTCCCACTGGTTTTTTCTGGGTTTGAGCCGCCCTGGAAACAGATTCGTTTTCAACGCCCTCTTCAACCAGAAAATCACCCAGCCGTGGGGCGATAATGGCTTGCAGGTCACTTAAGTGCTGGTCAAGGTTTTCAACGGTGTCATCTTTGCCGTCAGAAATATTATTGACAGCTTGTTGCAGCACATCAAGGGAAGCTAACAGCCGGTTTGCAGGGTCATCCACCGCTAAGCTTGATCCCGATTTGACGCGATCAAGGATATTTTCCATCTGGTGGCTGAGTTTTTCAATCTGTGAAAAACCAAAGAAGCCACAATTGCCTTTGAAGCTATGGATATTGCGGAAAATATCGCCAACGGAATCTGTGTCGTCGGGATTTTCACCCCAGGCGAGCAAGCCCTGTTCGGTATTTTGCAGCAGCTCGTTTCCCTCCTGAACAAAGCTTTGGCGCATCTCGTCGGTGATTTCCATTTGCAGGGAATCTGGTTCGGCAGCCGGTTGTGCCGCCGGGGGTTCCGGCTCTGCCGGGGTGGTTTCTTCAACCGCCTCAGCTTGAGGTTCACCGCCCCCTTTGGCGAGGGTCATCGCTTGATGAAGTTGTTCCGATATGTCATCGGCAGGGGCAACCATTGCATCATCGTTATAATCACTTTCGATCATATCGAGGGCTTCTTTTGCAAAGTCGCAAGCGGCGCACAGCAGGGTGACATGGTTGCCAGCCAGCTCAATCTCATCGTTACGGATCATGTCAAGCAAGTTCTCGGCAGCATGAGCGACCCGTGTCATGTGGTCAAATTCGAGGAACCCGGCACTCCCTTTCATCGAATGGAAGAGGCGGAAGATCGCATTGATTGTGTCAGAATCGCTGTTCTGACCCAGTTCAATGATTGCCGGTTCCAGCTGCTCAATCATGTCGCGGCTTTCGGTGGCAAACTCCTGAATAATTTCAATCTGGTCGTCGTCGAGGGGCATACTCATCGCAGATCCTCAAAAGGTTAGATTTGTTGATGTTTTAATCAGCTTTGCGAATACAAATTAATTATACTAAACAAATAAATAAAATCAAAGAGAAAAATTGTTTTGTGAAATTATTTTTATGCTGGCAGCAACCATTTGTGCCCCTATGGACAGGAATTGTGGAACTCCATCGGGGCACAAATTCTCCAATGTTGCTCGGTTTGCTGATGTTACCGATTTTGCAGATATATCCCGTAGCCGTCGCGATCCTGGTTTTCAATATGACTGATCAACCAATCTTTCAAGAAATTATAGATGTCGGATGGTGGCAGCCGTTCTCCCGATTTGAGTTTTTCAGCATAAGCGCCGACTTTCTCGACAAAGTTTTTATGGATTTGCTGATGAGCTTCGAGATCTGGATAGTTGTTCTTGCGCATCAGGTCTTCTTCAGAACGGAAGTGGGTCACAGTATAGTTCACAAGTTCATCAACGACGCCGGAGAGGACCATTCTGTCGCCACCATCCTTCATGCAGCTGAAGAGTTGATTAATCAGTTCGACCAGGCGGCGGTGTTGTTGATCCATGAGGGTGACGCCGGTATTGTAACTATCCTTCCATTGAAGAGCTGCGCCGTTTTTATTGGGGGTGGTCGGTTGGGGCGACATATTTCCCCACCCCCCTGCATTGTCCTGTGCCGGCAAAGAAAGCTGCGCTGCTGGAGTTGGGGAATAGCCCTGATGAGACGAGCCTTTGAGCCTGAAACGGCTGAGTTGATGTTTTAATTCAGCTGCCTGGCTGGAGAGTTCTTCACTGGTTGCGGCACTCTCTTCAGCGCTGGCGGTGTTCTGTTGAATCACCTGATCAATCTGTTGCATGCCGGTGTTGACCTGGGCAATCCCTTGTGCCTGTTCATTGCTGGAAACGGCAATTTCTCCAATCAAATCAGACACCTTGGCGATTGAACCGACAATTTCTTCGAGGGCGTCTGCGGTGCGTTCGGCGATCCTGGTGCCGTTGCCGGCCTTTTCGATTGAGCCCTCAATCAGTTCCGCAGTTTCTGAAGCGGCTTTGGCACTACGCGCTGCCAGATTACGGACTTCTTCTGCAACCACGGCAAAGCCTTTACCATGTTGACCGGCGCGAGCGGCTTCAACAGCAGCATTAAGAGCTAACAGATTGGTCTGGAAGGCTATCTCATCAATAACTTTGATGATTTTTCCAATATCCTGACCAGCAGCGTTTATTTCCCCCATGGCGCTGATCATCTCAGCCATTCGCTCACTGCCATCATTTGCCGCCGTGCTGGCATTGGTCGATAATTGATTGGCCTGCTGGGCATGTTCGCTGCTGGTGTTGGTCTGGCCACCTATTTCGTTCATCGAGCTGCTGATTTCTTCAACCGATGCTGCCGACTGCGCCGCGCCATCTGACAGGCTCACAGCAGATTCACTCACCTGTGAGCTCCCCGCATCAATCTGTTCGCTGGCACTTTGGATCTGCAGCATAATCTGGTTAAGGTCCTCACCTAATTTTTTTAAACTTCCACGCAGCTGATCCCGGTTGTCACGTGGATGAATCTCGAATGTCAGATCACCATTGGCGAGTTTCTGCAAGGAATCGACCACTTCATTGTTTAGCGAGTCGGCAAAACGATCCATGGTCTTTGCCAGTTGACCAATCTCGTCTTGACGCTCCATGTGCAGACGTGTATCGAGATGTCCGTTTTCAAGATCTTCGATCATTGTGACAGTTTTCTTCATCGGTGCAGTCATGGAGCGGCTGATGAAAAAAGCCAAGACAGCGCCGATCAATAGTGCGATGACACCGAGGATGGTGGCCCCTGTTCGGGTACTGTTGGCGGCAGCAATCATTTCGCTGTCGGTCATAATATGTTGCTTGGATATCTCGACGATTTCATCCAGGATCGCGCCGATTTTCTTCAGGTTAACAGTGGTTTGTTGTTTATAAATGGCCTCAGCCTCAGCCTCAGCCTCGGCCTCGGAGTTGACCGGATTGGATGGACTGAAGACCGCTTTGATTTTTGCGCCGGAGGCGTGCATAAGTCGGTGGGGTTCTTCAAGTGCTTGTAGTTGTGCCTTGATTTCAGGCAGAACCTCTTCAGCATGTTGGCGCCCTTCTCCGTAATACCACTTGCCAAGAGCGCAGGTTTTGTGATCCAGCTTTACTTTCAGCTCGGTGATTGCGGGATCATCAAGAAAATTGCGAACTTTATGTGCCCACTTGAGATGCTTGTTTTCCAGGGAAATCAGAGCGGAACGAATTTTGTTGCCGTCAGAAACCTCGATACCATTATTGCTGGTGGTTGTCAGGCCAAAGATACACCAGAGCAGGATCGCCAGAAGTAGTGCAAGAATGGTCCCGGAAAGGAGCATCATTTTGGTTGCGATTTTTAGATTGTTGAACATTTGAACCTCCGAAGTAGCATATTAAAAACTTGCCATATACTATACATGGCAGGAAGTCAATGTCAATACGCTAATTGATTGATATTAAGATTGCGGTGACGAAAAAGCGGGGGAACACCTTTGTGTCCCCCCGCTCCGGTTAAGCGTCGCTATCAGCCAATGATGAACTCGCAAAAAAGCATTGGATGGCTAAGCAAAAATTTCGTCCTACAAGGCTTGGTGGTTTTTCGGGGGCGAAGGCCTACATCTTGTAGGTCGAGGTCCTGAAAAACCAGCATAACGCCGTAGGGCGGACTTTTTGCGACGCCATCAGCAAATAATTTACCAGCCACTGTGACTCCCGGGGAGTTGTGGGACTGGAGATGGGCTACTGAACCCGGGCGATGATTTCAGTTTAAAGCGCCCCAGTTGATTTCTCAGCTCTGCCGCCTGACTGGATAGCTCTTCGCTGGTTGCCGCACTTTCTTCAGCGCTGGCGGTGTTCTGCTGAATGACCTGGTCGATCTGTTGCATGCCGATATTGACCTGGGCAAGCCCCTGCGCCTGCTCATTACTTGAAGCGGCAATCTCGCCAATCAGATCGGTGACCTTCCCGATTGAACCGACGATCTCTTCCAGCGCTTCGGCAGTGCGTTCAGCGATTTGGGTGCCGTTACTGGTTTTTTCGACCGATCCTTCAATCAACTCTGCTGTTTCAGCGGCCGCTTTGGCGCTTCGTGCGGCCAGGTTGCGGACTTCCTCGGCGACGACGGCGAAGCCTTTACCGTGTTGACCGGCGCGAGCTGCTTCGACGGCGGCGTTGAGAGCGAGGAGGTTGGTCTGGAAAGCAATCTCATCGATGACCTTGATGATTTTACTGATGTTCTGCCCCGCTTCATTGATCTCGCTCATCGCAGTAATCATTTCGGACATTCGCTCACTACCAGCATCGGCCGCGGTGCGTGCGGAGGTTGATAGCTGGTTGGCCTGTTGAGCATTTTCAGCACTGGTGTTGGTTTGACTGCCAATTTCGTTCATCGTACTACTGATTTCTTCAACCGATGCTGCCGATTGCGCTGCTCCGTCAGAAAGTATTTGGGCCGAATCGCTCACCTGAGAACTGCCACTGTCAATCTGTTGTCCGGCGGTTTGAAGCCCGGAAACCATCTGGCTCAAGTCTTCACCTAGTTTTTTGATGGCATGGCGCAAGGTATCGTGATCATCGTGTGGGGTGATCTCAAAGGTGAGGTCTCCATTGGCCAGTTGCTGCAGTGGGCCGACAATGTCAGTTTGCAGGCTCTCGGCAAGACCATCAAGAGTCCGGGCAGTATCGCCCAATTCATCCTGTTGGGTCAGTTTCAGGCGGCGGTTCAGGTGGCCACTGCCGATTTCGGTCAGAACTGTTTTGACTTTGCCGATGGGGGTAACGATCAATTTTCGCAACATGAAAAATAGTGCCAGCCAGGAAATAACGATGCTGAGCAGTCCCATCCCCAGGTTGCTGATCATACTTTTGCTGCTGGCCGCAGCCAGCGCCTGATCCTGTTGAGCTTGTTTTTTCTGCAGGTTGGCCAGGCTGAAATCGAGATAGAGAACACCGGCCAGACTGCCGGGTTCGACATCAAAGTGACACTCCATACATTTTTGTTCATAGGAGTGAGAGTGGGCGATGAAAAATGAGTCGGACGTCTCTTTTTCGATACTTATTTTTTCATCTTGGCTGGTGATGTTGATCTGCGATTGTTTTTGCCCCAGTTGATCCTTTTTGCTCGAATATGCGGTGATCCCCTGTGGGTTGACCAGTCCAACCTCCAACACTCCGGGGACTTCCCCCAGGCCGGTTATCAATTCATCAAACACATCCATTTCGCCCCGTTCCAGAGACCCCTTTGTACCGATTTCCAACGACTTGAAGATGCCATGTGCCTCGTTAAGTACTCCGCTATGGATAGCTTTGATCGACTCTTTCTGCTGGGTATGCAGAAGGCTGCGTGACTGGAGGGCAGCGACAGTAAAGCTGATACCGAGAATGATCAGCAGAATGACGATCAGAGCCCCACCGATTTTGCTTTGGATGGTGTTCAGTTTCATAATAGCCTCTTGAGGGTGAGAAAGTGTTCCATACAGGGTTAATAATGGATATCGGGAGGAATTATAGCAGGAGAGGACTGGAATGGCAACAATTTAATTTAAATTATTTAATTATGGAATATATATATTTAGATGTATGAATAGCCCTATGCAGGCTTTTTGCGCCGCTTTTTCTTCCGATGCCGTTTACGCGGTTGATGTAATGGGGCTTTCTCCGTTTGAGAGCGATGAATGGCCTGGCTCCAATCTTCTGATATCAAAATCTTTGGGTTGACGACCCAGCAACAGGTCACGAACGCTACCGCCTACCAGGTAGGCCTTATAGCCATGTCGATGCAAGCGACGTAGAACTTTTAACGTGTCGGGATCGATCTGTTTACGGGAGATACAATGTTGATCACGGGGGATGATGGTTGGTGTTTTTTTGCTCATGATTGCTCGTAGAATGGGGTTGAAATCTGCTGGACTATAGCAGATTATACTTTGCATAGCCATCCAATGCTTTTTTGCGCGGAGCTCATCCAAAAAACAATAAGCAGGAGGATATTGGACTGATGCAAAACCGATACAATCTACTGGTGATCCTGGGGGCAACTGCCGGGGGAAAGACCGGCCTGGCGGTCAAGGTTGCGACCCGGTTTGATGGCGAAATTATCTCGGCCGATTCGCGTCAGGTCTATCGGGGGATGGATCTGGGGACGGGGAAAGACCTGGAAGAGTACGGGGAGGTCCCCTACCATCTGATCGATATCGCCGAACCGGGGAGTGAGTACAATGTTTTTCAGTTTCAACGCGATTGTTTTGACAGTATCGAAACGATCTGGCAGCGGCAGAGGTTGCCGATACTCTGTGGCGGTACCGGCATGTACCTTGACGCGGTGTTAAGTGGCTATCGGTTGGTCGCCGTTCCGCCCGATCAACAACTGCGGGATGAACTGGAGCTGTTCAGCGACAATGCGCTGCAGCAGAAATTGCTGCAACTTAAACCCGATCAGCATAACCGTACCGATCTGGAACAGCGCGAACGGCTGATTCGGGCGATAGAAATTGCTGTGGGTGAGCAAGCTGCGGAGCAGGATTTACCCCCTTTAGCCGAAATAACTCCCCTGGTTTTTGGGATTAAATGGCCGCGTGAGGTCTTGCGCAAACGGATAGCGGTGCGGTTACGCCAACGTTTTGAAGCGGGAATGATTGATGAAGTGCAGCAATTACATGATGCTGGAGTCCCCTGGGAAAAGCTCGAATTTTATGGCCTGGAATATCGCCTGATTGCTCAATATCTGCAGGGGAAGTTGAATCGTAATGATATGGGGCAGAAACTGCGGAGTGCCATCGGCCAGTTTGCCAAACGGCAGGAGACGTTTTTTCGGCGGATGGAAAAGCGGGGGGTGGAAATTCGCTGGCTGGATGGGGAGGGGGATGTTTTTGGGGAGTTGTGTGAGGTGCTGGCGTCACACGGGATTTGAGCTTCCACTCCCCTTTGGCTTCCGCCGGGGCGGAGTAAACTCGGGACTGTCCCCGGTTCCATCGGGGGCTGTCCCGGATGTTTACGGACTATGAGATTATGGTGATCCGCGTCGCAAAAACCTTGGGACAGCAAAACCGGGACTGTCCCCGCATGGGGGCTGTCCCAGGCTTTTGCGGGTTAATCGGCTAAAAAGTCGCAGGGTTGCGACCCCGCACGCCGCCTTCATTTCTTTGTGCGCCCAAAGAAACGAAGCAAAGAAATGCGCCCGAACTCCTTGCCCGCCATAGCCTTCGGCGACGGCGGGTTCCCTCCGTTTCGTTACGCTTTGCAGCTCAGAAAAAAACTCGCGCCTGTTTGCACAGTCGCTCAAACATTTTTCTTCGAAACCCTGCAAAGCGCAACGAAACTCCGGCTGCGTCACACGGGGTTCTAACTTCGTGTCCCCTTTGACTTTCGCCGGAGTAAACTCGGGACTGTCCCCGGTTCCATCGGGGCTGTCCCAGATGTTTACGGACTATGAGATTATGGTGATCCTCGCCGCAAAAAATGGGACAGCCCCCATGCGGGGACAGTCCCATTTTTTGCTGGTATCCGTTCTTAAACCATTCTCGGCATTGATATGAACAAACAACTGCAAAAATATCTAAAAAATCGAGCTGCCCTCTCCCCCTGGCAGCTCGAAGGCTCCAGCCGAACTGATTTTGCTGCCGCAATTATTATCCCCGCCTTGGCAGAGAGGATGGACCTTCCAGCAACGCTCGAAAGTCTCTGTCTCAATCCATCCGTTTATCTTGCGCAAACTCTGGTGGTCATCGTCATCAATAACCGAGTCGATATTCCTGCAGATCAGTATTCTGATAATCAGGAGACGATCAATTGGCTGCGATCAAATCCTTATCCACAACTCAATCTTGCCTGGATTGATGCCAGTTCTTCCGGACTCGAACTTCCGGCAAAAGAGGGTGTGGGTTTGGCGCGTAAAATTGGTTTTGATGCAAGTCTGGAATGGCTCGATTGGAAAATCTCTCCATTATTGATTTCCCTGGATGCCGATACCCGCGTAGACGGCGATTATCTCTCAACCATTTTTGACCATTTCAGGATCAATACAAATCGGGCAGCGGTGATTCCATTCCGGCACCAATTCGGGTCAGACCCAGAGCAGGAAATAGCCATCCGCCATTATGAACTCTACCTGCGCAGCTACCTTTTTGGTTTGCGGCTGGCAGGTTCTCCTTATGCTTATCACAGTATTGGCAGTACGTTGGCGTGTTCGGCAGAGGCTTACATCAAGGCGGGGGGGATGAATCGACGTTGTGGTGGGGAGGATTTCTACTTTCTCCAGCAACTGACAAAAACATCGGGAACTGGAATGGTTGACGGGACAGTGGTACGACCTTCGCCCCGTTTTTCCAATCGGGTTCCGTTTGGAACCGGCAAGGCAGTTCAGGGCCAGGTGGAGGAGGGGACAGCATTGTTCCACTTTGTCCCCGTTGTCGGGTTTCAAATCCTCAAAAAGTGGTTTGCGCTTATTGCTTCTCAGTGGGATCATTCTGCTGAGCAAATCAGTTTGCAGGTATTGAATATTTCACCGGTATTACATGAGTTTCTGGCTGAGATTAATTTTGATCAGGTCTGGAAGAAACTGCAGAACAATCATTCTTCCAGGGAACAGCGACTGGCCGCTTTTCACGACTGGTTTGATGCTTTGCGAACCCGCCAGTTGTTGACCCGTGTTGAGACTGATTCAGTGGACTCTGCTGAACAAATTGTTGCAGAGTTATTGAAGTGGGGTGGGTATGCTGAAATTGAGAAACAGGCTGATCAATTGAGGTTGTTGGAGGGCTTGCAGGGGGTGGCAGGGACCAGTTAGTAAACTCGGGACTGTCCCCGGTGGAGCCGGGGACAGTCCCGAGTTTACTCCGTTGTTTCTGGAAATACTCAATACTTGCCAAAATCGTCGTCATCCAGGCGAATCTCTTTGGCTGGCTCCATATTTCCCCAGGATTGATCGGTTTGCGCTTGAGAGTTCTGCGGCGGGGGTGTTGTCGTTGCTGACCGCTGACTTGATGTTGGTAACTGAGGTTGTACCGGACTGGCAGCAGAAGATCCGAGGATTTTGAAACGCTCCATCATTTGTTGCAGGAAGTTTGTTTGACCTGACAGTTCTTCAGCGACAGCAGCTGTTTCTTCGGCACTGGCGGTGGAACTCTGGTTGACAGCACTGAGCTGGGCAAGCCCTTCATTGGCCTGCGCAACTCCCAGAGCCTGTTCGTTACTGGCTGCCGCAATTTCATCAACCAGATCTGAAACCTGAATCACCCCCTGGTAAATTTCTTTCAGGGCTTCGGCCGTTTGATCAGCGATCTGAGCTCCATTTTCAGTTTTGTCCACTGAACCCTTGATCAAATCGGTTGTCTCGCTGGCGGCTTTCGCGCTTCTGGCTGCCAGATTACGAACTTCTTCTGCAACCACGGCAAACCCTTTGCCGTGTTGTCCAGCTCGGGCAGCTTCTACAGCGGCATTGAGAGCCAGCAGGTTGGTCTGGAAAGCGATTTCATCAATGACCTTGATAATCTTGCTGATATTCTGACCGGCTTCGTTGATTTCGGCCATCGCTTTGACCATCGCCTGCATGTGGTGATCACCTTTTTCTGCCGACACTTTCGCTGCTGACGAAAGTTGGTTGACCTGCTCGGCATTGCGGGTGTTATTGGCCGTTTGTTCATTCATTTCCTGCATCGATGCTGAGATCTCTTCCAAAGCAGCTGCTTGTTTGGTTGCTCCATCTGCCAGTGACGTGCTGGTTGAGGAGACCTGCAATGTGTCTGAAGCAATCTTCTGGCTTGATTGTAATACGGCCTGTAATGTTTCGGATATTCCCTGATTGGCATCGGCTAAAGGTTTTGCAATCAATCCCTCTGCCCTAAAGGTGAAATCACCATCAGCCAAGCGATTAAATGCAGTCAGGATTTCATCTTTAAGGTTATTGGCAAACTGATCCATATTATCAGCCAGATTTCCAATTTCATCATGTTGATTCATGTTCAGGCGATGATCAAGATCACCATTATTCATTCCGGAAACCATTTTAACGACTGCAAGTAGTGGGTGAACTACCTTCCGGTTGATCAGTAGCCAGATCAGAAATGTGGCAATCAGGACAATGACACCACCGATATAGAGGGAGGTGGTTAATCTCGCCACTTTTGCTTGCGATTGGGCTGCGTACATGCCAACAGCTTTATTCATCTCCTTGAGTAAGGGGATGTTGCCGCCTAGAATTTTGGAAATAGCCTGGTCGACTTGATCGTTATTTGGATCCAGAACGACCTGCACTTGAGTAGAAAAATCCTTCCAGAGTGATTCAACTTTGCGCATCTGGGCGAGAATTTCCGGATCGCTGGTTGGCGGGAGATTCATATTACTGTTGCCATCGATCAGACCTTTTAGAGATGTGTCAAACAGGTCATGTGTCCCTTTTAAGCCGGCACGACATTTTTCAATCGATAGCCCGGATTTGATCGTCATTGCCTCTTTCGACATTTTCTGGGTTAACATGCGCTGCCGTCCGGCAATGTTAATGACGGTTGAGTCATCTTTCTGATTTTTGAGGGTGAAAACGGAAAAAAGGACCAGCAAGATGGTGATTAAGGTAATAACTCCAATTGCGCTGGTAAGTTTGGCTCCGAGACCGAAAGCTTTGGACTGTGACATAAAGAGACTCCATATCAATTATGATTCAAGATTTTCCCCCGAACATAGAAAATTATAATTGATTAAATTTATAAGTCAAGATAATTTAATAAAAAAATCCACACAATAAGGCGGCAACTAAAACAGGGGTCATCTGATACAGATGACCCCTGTAGATATTTAATCCATGACGGGTTCAGTTCCCCGCGGCTTGTCGCGTTGGTTGTATGGAATTCAGAAGTGATCCCCCCCAGTTGCTCTGCTCAATCGGGGCAGGCTACAGCAAGGTGACCCAGCCGTGGTTATCGGTCTGGCGACCATACTGGATGGCGGTCAATTTGTTGTAGAGTTCCATGGTCAATTTGCCCGGTTTCCCGTCACCCAGTTGGACACAGTTGTTTTTATAGCAGAAGGAGCCAACCG
Source organism: Deltaproteobacteria bacterium tcs-42 (assembly GCA_002049545.1). Lineage (GTDB taxonomy): Bacteria > Desulfobacterota > Desulfuromonadia > Desulfuromonadales > Geopsychrobacteraceae > Desulfuromusa. The sequence goes on from LLYT01000004.1 coordinate 46,241, forward strand.
GCGAAATAACCACCGCGGTTCCTGCACCAAAAGCTTCCTGCAGGCGACCATTTTGACTCCCCTCCATAATTTCATCAACACTGAGGGCCCGTTCTTCAATTTCGTATCCCATCTCTTTAACCAGGGTCAGTACTGAACGGCGGGTGATCCCGTCCAGAACGGTTCCATGCAGTGGAGAAGTGACAATTTTACCGTCATAGAGAAACAACATATTCATGCTGCCGACTTCTTCAACAAAACGCTTTTCCTTGGCGTCGAGCCAGAGAACCTGATCATAGCCATTTTCTGCTGCTTCCTTCGCGGCATAGAGACTAGCAGCGTAATTTCCACCGGTTTTTGCTTCGCCGGTTCCCCCTTCGGTGGCACGCACATAATAATCGGAAATCCAGATTTTTACCGGAGCCACGCCCCCTTTGTAATAAGGGCCGACCGGACTGAGAATAACGTAGCAAAGATATTGATCTGCCGGGCGAACTCCGAGCATTGGCTCGGTTGCAATCATGGTTGGACGAACGTAGAGGCTGGTCCCCTCACTGTGTGGCACCCAGTCCTCTTCGAGGCGGATCAGTTCAAGCATGGCATCAAGGAAGAATTTTTCATCAACCTGTGGCATACACATCCGTTCGGCACTGCGATTAAAGCGGGTGACATTGTCTGCCGGGCGAAACATGGCAAGGCTGCCATCGGCACGGCGAAAAACTTTTAGACCTTCAAAGATTTCCTGGGAGTAGTGAAGAACCATAGCTGCAGGATCGAGGGAGATGGGGCCGTAGGGTTGGATACGTGCAGAATGCCAACCTTTGCCGCTATCGTATTCCATGACCAGCATCCGGTCGCTATACTGTTTGCCGAATACCAGTCCATTTTCGTCTTCAACTCGTGCTTTTGGTGCAGGAACAGGCAGAATTTGTAAGTCCATAATGTGATTTCTCCAGCAATTGGGACAATGGGAAGAACTTTTTTTATCACAGCACCGCCTTGTGCTGCAACAATATCTCCCGGCTGAGCTTGTCCGATGGTGGTTTTTTCAGTATTGTTGCGTTGTGACAGTTCAGCAATGCCTTGAGGCACCCATTCCAAGGGCTACTTTGCGCCGTCCATGGCCGTTCGTCTGTCGCCGTTCGTGGCGACAGACGCCCTTTCCATGGGTACCACAAGCCCCTATCAGTCGTGGTGGTGAATCGTTACGTTGCGTTTAAATACAGAGATCATTTGAAGATAAGGGGAGGCGATGAAAACGGTCGAATTAAAATATGGGATCAGCTCATTTTCCTGCCAACTGCCCAATATCAGATTGCTGCAACCCGAACAGTTGCCGGAACCATCAGCCGCGGAGCCGTTGATCCATGACGGATTGGCTCATCCCGTTGGTTCAATGCCTTTGGAGCAAATTTTAAAACCGGGAGAGAGAGTTGCCATAGTCACTTCCGATATCACACGTTACAGTGGCAGTGAAATCTATTTGCCGATTTTGATTGCCGAACTCAATGCCATCGGAATTCCCGATCATGATATCGAGATCATTATTGCGCTGGGGATTCATCGCCAGCAGACCGAAGGGGAACATCGCAAGATACTCGGCTCGCTGTACGGTCGAATTGCCGTTTATGACCACGAATGTGATGATCCTGCTGAACTGGTTGACTTGGGAATGACCGATTCTGGTATCGCGGTTCAAGTTAATCGTCGGGTGGTTGAAGCTGATCGGGTGATTGTCACCGGAACGATCGGGTTCCACTATTTTGCCGGATTCGGTGGTGGACGGAAGGGGTTGGTGCCGGGAGTTGCCAGCCGTGAAACCTGTATGGCGAGCCATTTTGCCGTGTTCAATCCCCCGGAGATTGGCGGGAAACATCCAGATGCTGTGACCGGCGTTCTGGATGGCAACCCCGTTGATCTGAACCTGGTGCAAGCGGCCCAACTGGTCAAACCTGACTTTTTGTTGAATACGGTTCTTTCCCCAGAAAAGAAAATCCTCGGCGTCTTCTGCGGGGATCTGGAAAAGGCCCACCGTGCTGGTTGTGAGATGGTGCGAAAACTGTTTCAGGTGACGTTGGCTGAGCCTGTTGATCTGGCAGTGATCTCCTGTGGTGGGGAGCCGAAAGATATCAATTTTATCCAGGCACAAAAAGCCCTCGATTATGGTTGTCAAGCGGTCAAAGAGGGGGGAACCATTATCCTGCTGGCTGCTTGCCGTGACGGGTTTGGCAATCCAACATTTTTCGATTGGTTCCGCTATCAGGATCTGGATGAGTTTGAAAATGCCTTGCGGGAAGATTATCAGATTAATGGACAGACTGCCCATGCCACGTTGTCAAAAGCACGCCGTTTCCGGGTGATTATGATCAGTGAATTTACTGCTGGGCAAACGCAAAAGATGGGGATGGAAAAAGCGGATGATCTGGATAGTGCGTTAGAATTAGTCCTCCCCGATTTAGATGAGAAAGCGAAGATTGTTGTGATCCCCGATGGGGGGATGGTTTTGCCGGTGATTAATTCTTAACGGAGAGGCGGAGAGAGGGAGAGAAAACCAAAACCTTTAGCTTTGCCACCAAGACACCGAAGGCACCAGGAAAAGCTTAAAGTCTTCTTTTTGGTTTAAAACTAAAAACCAGCTTTTGACCTCCTTGGAGAACTTGGTGCCTTGGTGGCAATTTTTGATTCTAAAGTTTTCTCTCCGATCTCAGCGGCTCTGCGCCTCTTCGTTAAAGCATTTATAAAAGGATATGGTTATGCCAACAAAAGAAGAGGTTTTCCAGCGAGTTATTGAGACCGGCTCCTTGCCGACTCTTTCCACCGTTGCTTCCAAATTGATCAATATTACCGGCAAAGAAGAAACCACGATTTACGATATTTCGAAATTGATTTCCCAGGACGTGTCACTGTCGACCAAAATTTTGAAGGTGGTCAACTCTTCATTTTATAATTTTCCCAATGAAGTGCGTACGATTCAGCAGGCGGTTGCCATTTTAGGAACCAATGCGGTGCGGAGCCTGGTTTTATCCTTTTCTTTTTTGAATATGGAGCGTCCCCAGCACGGGGCCGGGTTTAATTATGGGCGCTTCTGGGAGGAGTCTCTTGCTGCCGCCGTTGCATCCAAATTGATTATGGCGAAAGTTTCAGATCAGGATCCGGAAGAGGCTTTTACCGTCAGTTTGTTGCAGAATCTGGGCAAGTTGATTCTGGCTTGTGCCTATCGCGAAACTTATGATCAGCTATTGGAGGAGGCCGCCGGGAGTGAAAAGCGGCTGTTAGAGCTTGAGGATGAGCGGATCGGTGCCAATCATGCTTATGTTGGAGGGGAGGCGGCGAAGCGCTGGAATTTTCCCGATAGTCTGTCAATTCCAATCGTCTACCACCATGACCCGGACAGCTATAGTGGCGATGATGCCGATCTTAAAACTGAAATCAGGGTTGTTCATCTGGCAGCTCTGCTGGCCAATATTATGTATTCGGGGAATCCCATCGATTATCATGTGCCGTTTCGGGGACGTGCACAAAAAATGTTCAAACTTGACACTGCCAGCATCGATGAGATCCTGGATCAAGCCAATGGGGATGTTGCCAATGCAGCAATTTATTTTGGTCTGAACATTGAGGGGACGGCTTCAATCCCGGAGATTTTACAGCAGGCCAATATTGAGCTCAGTTTGCTCAATATGAGTTATGAACAAATAAACCGGGAACTTGTTCAATCAAAAATGCAATTGGAAAAAATAACCGCTGAGTTGGAAGAGAAAAATACCTATCTGCAAGAGATTGCCAATCTGGATGGATTAACCCAGATATATAACCACCGTTACTTTCAAGAGTCTCTTGATAAGGAAATCAGCAGAAGTATCCGTCAGGAGAATGAGTTGAGTCTGATCCTGACCGATATCGATAATTTCAAAAAATTCAACGACTTTTATGGCCATCAAGCGGGCGATTATGTGTTAAAAGAGCTCGCCAGCCTTTGTACCGGGGTTGTGCGGGAATACGACCTGATGGCCCGTTATGGTGGCGAGGAGTTTGTCTTTATCCTGCCCGAAACGAACCAGGCCGATGCTCTGATTGTTGCAGAGAAAATCCGTGCGGCAGTTGAACGCCATCCATTCAGTTATGAGGGCGATGACTATCGAGTCACCAGCAGTTTTGGCGTCGCTGTTTTTTCCGGGGTTGGAAAAATGAAGAAAACTGAACTGATTGAGAATGCCGACAAGGCCCTTTATACGGCGAAGAAAAAAGGGCGTAACCGGGTTGAAGCTTACGCAGAGAAGAGTGGCTGGTTTGGTAAATCAAAGTAGACTTATCTGGTTACGTATCGGATAATGAAGAAAAATTAGCCACCAAGTTTCCAAAAACTTCAAGAGAGGCTTTTAACACAGAGGCGGAGAGTCCGCAGAGAAATGCTTAGAACCTTTTTTCTTGGCTTTAAGCCCAAAAAACAGATTCTGACTTTTCTTTTCTCTGCCTCTCTCCGTCTCTGCGTTAAGGCTTTTGACTTTCTTGGTGCTCTTGGCGTCTTGGTGGCCTAAGAAGTTGGAATGTGATTTTGTTTGAATGCAAAGGAAATTAAACATGCTTGATAAAAATATCATTGCAGCGCTGCAGCAGATCTGCGGAACAGATCAGGTTCTGACCGATAAGGCCGATCTGATCTGTTATTCATACGATGCAACCCAGAAACAGTACCTCCCCGACGTGGTTGTCCATCCGGGCAATGTGGAAGAGGTCAGTCAGATTATGAAGCTGGCCAACGAAAAGAAAATAGCGGTTTTTCCCCGTGGTGCCGGGACCGGGTTTACCGGGGGCAGTGTGCCAACGGCGGGTGGGATCGTCCTTGGTTTGACGCGGCTGGATAACATTCTTGAAATTGATGAAGAAAACCTTGTCGCAACGATAGAGCCGGGTGTTGTGACCGAGGATTTTCAAAAGGCTGTAGAAAAGGTTGATCTTTTTTATCCTCCCGATCCTGCATCCCTCAAGGTATCGACCATGGGTGGCAATGTGGCTGAATGTGCCGGGGGACCACGCTGTGTCAAGTACGGGGTGACCAAAGATTATATTATCGGTCTGGAAATCGTGACCCCGACGGGTGATATCATCAGAACTGGCGGACCAACGATGAAAGGGGTGGTTGGTTACGACCTGACCAAGTTGGTTTGTGGCAGTGAAGGAACGTTGGCGGTCATCTCCAAGATCATTGTCAAGCTTTTACCGAAACCCGAAGCGAAGAAAACCATGCTGGTGTTGTTCGATTCTATTGACGGTGCGGCGCAGGCAGTTTCTGCCATTGTCCGGGGGAAAATTATCCCCACAACACTTGAATTTCTCGATGCCCGGACCCTTGACTGTATCCGTCGGGCGACCGATCTGGATGTTCCGGATGCGGCACAGGCGGTGTTGCTGATCGAGGTGGATGGTGAGCGGGAGTTTCTGGACAAACAGGTCGCCAGGATTTCCGAAATTGTCCAGCCCCTTGGAGTGGTTGAAATCCGGGTTGCAGAAACCCCGGCTGAGAGTGAAGCCCTCTGGCAGATCAGGCGCTCTATTTCGGCATCGTTACGCCAGGTCAATCCCGATAAATATAACGAAGATATCTGCGTGCCCCGTTCCAGGGTACCCGATATGATCCGTAAAATTGAACGGATTGCCGATAAATATCAGATTCCCATTGTCAATTATGGTCATGCCGGGGATGGCAATATCCACGTCAATATCATGGTTGACGGGAAGATCCCCGGTGACCACGAAAAAGCTGAAAAAGCGGTGGTTGAGGTTTTTGAAGGGGCGTTGCAGTTGGGTGGAACCATGAGTGGTGAACATGGGGTTGGAACGATGAAAGCGCCGTTTATCGATATGGAACTGTCCGCCAATGTGCTCGATTATATGAAAATTATCAAGCGGGCACTCGATCCCAACAATATCCTCAATCCGGGAAAGATTTTTCCGAGTGAGGTTTGATTTTTTTAACGGAGAGACGCAAAGTTGGAGAGACGGAGAGGAAAGTCAAAATCTTAAATTCAGCCACCAAGACACCAAGAACACCAAGGAAAAACAAAAATCTTTTTCGGGTTTTAAAACCTTAAAAACGCTTTTGACTTCGGTTGTCTTGGAGCTCTTGGTGTCTTGGTGGCTATTGTATGGTTTTGAACTTTCTCTCCAACTCTCCTTCTCAGCGTCTCTGCGTTAAAACTGTTGATAAAGGTTTATGCATGGCCAAGTTGAAAAGTTTAGAAGATTTTCGTGACGAGATAGACCAGTGTGTCAAATGTGGTGGTTGTCGGGCTTATTGTCCGGCTTTTGGTGCTGAGAAGCACGAAGGGCGGGTTGCGCGGGGCAAGATTGCTTTAGCCGATTCGCTGCTGAAGGGGGATGTCGATCTCGAAGAAAAATTTCTCCTCGACATGTCCCAGTGCCTCCTTTGCGGCAGCTGCTATGCGCAGTGTCCGAACAAGGTTCATACCGAGGATATTGTCGCTGCAACCCGGCGGGAGATTGCCAACCGTAAAGGCTTGTCAACCTTTGGCAAAGGGGTTGGTACCGTCCTGAAGAATCAGGGGGTGATGAATCTGCTGGCCAAGGGGGGCGGGGCGTTTTCCAAACTTTTATTCAAAAAAATTCCTGATCAGAGTGGTCTGCGGCTCCGTTTTCCAGCACCGTTTATCACCTCTGACCGGACTTTGCCACCTTTAACCGCAAAACCGTTTCGTGAGCGTTGTCCCGAAGTGATTTCCGGTGATGCCGATCAACCGACAGTCCTTTTCTTCACCGGTTGTGGCATCAATTATATGTACCCCGAATCGGGGGAGGCATTACTCAAAGCTCTGAAGTTTATGGGTGTCAACGTTATCATCCCCAAGGCTCAGGTCTGTTGTGGCCTTCCTGCGGTTTCTGCTGGGGCGGCGGAGACTGTTGAATCTCTGGCTGAGGAGAATCTGACGGTATTTCAACAGAATGATTACGATTATATTGTCACCGCTTGTGCTTCCTGCCATTCGGGATTATCACAAATCTACCCGGGGATGGGGGAGGAGTTTGATCAATACAAAGATAAAGTTAAAGACATCTTTGTGTTTCTCATCGAGCAGGGATTTGCTGACAAGCTGGCTGAATTGCCGAAGCAGAAAGATCGAATCAAAGTGACCTATCATGACCCCTGTCACTTGCGGAATCATGGGATCACCAAAGAACCACGTGCCATCCTGAAAGCATTACCGCAGATCGAGTTTGTCGAAATGGAAGCCGCCGGAACCTGTTGTGGTTTGGGCGGAACCTATTCTGTGTACCACTACGACACCAGTAAAAAGATCGGGGCCAAAAAAGCGGGACATATTGCCGAAAGTGGTGCAGAACTGGTCGCCACCGACTGTCCCGGCTGTATTATGCAATTGCAGGACAGCATCAATCACGCTACTGAAAAGCAGCGCGCGGTTCATATTCTTGATCTGGTTGCTGAGGTCTTGCCGGGTTGATGCTGTTGCTTCTAAAGGCTATTTTAACGGAGAGACGCTGAGGTGGAGAGAGGTTCACAATTTTGGTTTTTCTCCCCTTTTCTTTGCCTCTGCGTTGAAATTTTTAGGTGTTATTCGGGGATCTGGTCCAACTCATCCCATCGCAAATAAGCTTCTTCCAGTTCAATTTCTACCCTCTGCAGTCGCTCTTTCAGGTTGGTGATCTGGGAACCATCTCCCTCTTTGTAGATATCAGGATTGGCCATCTGCTCGTGCAGTTCGGTTTGTTCTGTCTCAAGAGAGTCGATTTGTTCCGGTAGCGATTCGAGCTCCTTTTTTTCCTTGAAGCTCAGCTTGCGTGGACGCTGTTTGCGTTGAGCCGGTTTGGGTTTCTCCTTCTTTTGTGGCGTTTCCGGTTGCTGTCGGGTTGCCAGCCAGTCGTCGTAGCCACCGATAATTTCTTTAATGCCGCCGTTACCATCAAATACCAATGAACTGGTCACGACGTTATTCAAAAAGGTGCGGTCGTGGCTGACCAGAAGGACCGTCCCTTTGTAGTCGAGGAGGAGTTCTTCAAGCAGATCCAGTGTTTCCATGTCGAGATCATTGGTCGGCTCATCGAGAATGAGTAAATTGGCAGGCTGGGTGAACAGTTTGGCCAGGAGCAGGCGGTTTTTTTCACCACCTGACAAGACCCGCACCGGGGTGCGAGCGCGTTCGGGGGTGAAGAGAAAATCTTGCAGGTAGCCGTAAATGTGGCGGGGTTGAGCGTTTATCAGGACCTGATCATGGTCATCGGCAATATTTTGTTTGACACTGCGGTCCTCATCCAATTGATCGCGAAGTTGATCAAAATAGGCAATCTGCAGATTTGTGCCGTGCCGTAATTTTCCTGTGGTTGGTTGCAACGCTTCGGTCAAAATTTTCAGCAGGGTGGTTTTGCCACTCCCGTTTGGTCCGATCAGGCCAATCCGGTCTCCGCGCATAATGCGTAAATCAAGAGAATTAATAACCCGGTTGTTATCATAGCTGAAACTGAGTTCTTTTGCTTCCAGAACCATCTGCCCGCTACGCTGCCCCGTCTCCAATTGCAGGCGGACCTGCCCGGTTCGATCCCGACGCTGACGTTGTTTTTCGCGGAGTTTGTGTAGTTCTCTTACGCGACCCATGTTGCGGGTGCGGCGTGCCTTGATCCCCTTACGGATCCAGATCTCTTCCTCCGCCAGTTTCTGATCCAGGCGTGCCCGGGCTTTGTCTTCACTGTTCAAGACATCCTGGCGACGCTCTAAAAAGGTCGCATAATTACAGCGATAATCTTGCAGTTGACCGCGATCGAGCTCGACAATCCGACTGGCCAGATTGCGTGCAAAGGTGCGATCATGACTGATAAAGATCAACGTCTTGCGCAACCGCAGTAAAAAAGTTTCCAGCCAGCAAATAGCAGTAATATCAAGGTGATTGGTTGGTTCATCCAGTAACAGCAGGTCGGGGTCCTGGACCAGTGCAGCGGCAAGCAGGGCACGCCGTTTTAATCCCCCGGAGAGGGTCGTTAGTTCTGCTTCTGCTGCCAGGTCAAGTTGGCTCAAGGTCTGTTTGACCCGGATATCGGCCCAATGGGGTTCTGTCCCCTGCGACAAGAGAGTTTTTTGTAGATAGCGACTGACCATCCCTTCCCATTGCTCCGGGAACTCCTGTGGTACATAGGCAGATTTTACCCCTTGCTGGCGGATGATCTCTCCAGAATCGGGGGGAGAGTCATTGTTGATCAAGTGTAGCAGCGTTGATTTCCCCGCTCCATTGCGACCCAGCAGGCAGATACGGTCACCCGATTCGATCTGCAGGCTCGCGTTATCCAGAAGTTTGGGGCCACCGAAAGCGTGGCTGACCTGGTTGAGGGAGATGATATTCATAATTTAATTCAGATTGTTTTCTGCTGAGGTGTCAGGAATATTTAACAGAGATGGAGAGTAACGCAGAGATCGCAGAGCAAGGCAAAATGCCCTTGTTTGGTTTAAAATCAAAAAAAGGTTTGTTTCTCTCTGCCTCGCTCCGTCTCGCCGTTAAAGTCTTTGATTGGTTATTGATTCATTTCGTAAATGACCACCGCCGAACGCCCTTTTTGCAGTAGATTTTTCTGCTTGTATTTAACGACCATGACCAATTCCTCCTCACCGTCATTGTCAGCATCAGCCACAGTGAAATCGGCAAGGTAGCCGTTCTGATCGGCTGTTTCCCAGGTTTCCTGCAATGCGACTCCATTCCATTTGAGTGCCACAACGCGGCTTTTGTCAAAGTTACGGTAGCGTTCAAAAATGCGGGGACCATCATTCTGTGGAACGAGGATTTCTCCAGTGGGAAGCGTCAGTAAGCGTTGTTGAATGTAGACAGGGTGGGTCAGCTCATTTTTGCTGTCTTGTTTATTGTTAAAAAGAACTTCGGTGCCACCAAAGTGATCTCCCGATTCCCAGAGGGCTGCTCCCCCTGGAGTGGTGACGTGGAGGTTATCAGTGTTTGAAATATGGGCATAAAGTCGGTCGTTGTCTGTTCCCTTGAGTGGGGTGAAACTAAATAGATTGAGCTTGGCCGGTAAGGGGATAGCGGCTCCTTGCTTGAGTGTGTCTCCGGAACGTATGACCCGGAATGGATGACCGGAAAAAGGATTTTCAGAATCATTCAGGGTCTGTGCAATCAGGGTCAAACCTTCTTGTGGCTGGTTAACAACACGGAAGAGCCATGGAACCCTGTTGATGGTGATCTGATATTGACCCTGTGAAAATTCGACCACCTGGGAGCTGATTCGGGTTCCGGCACTTGCGCTGACGTAAATTTCAGCGAGTCCATCAAGATTTGTATCGGCGGAATCAAGGCTTAGTAACTGGACCCCTGCGGCAAAGTTAACCGTTTTTACCGGGATCAGCTTGCCATCGGTCATACGCACGATCTGTAGGCGATTCTTCATGGCAACGGCTGTTTCGAGCTGCCCATCAGCGTCAAAATCGGCGACCGAGATACCGACCGGATTTCCATGCAAATTCGGCCCCACCCAGATGCCATCATTCAGTTGTTGCTCCTGAGTGATTCCCGGGTTTTCCAGCCGCTTGTCTTTCCCTCCAAATCCGATCGAGCTGGTCAAGCCGTCGATTGCCTGGTTCAGCAGGCTTTTGTCCTTTTGTGGTGGCCCCCCGGGTTGAAAATTATTGGCTTGATAGGATCCAACCAGAGGTGCGGAGAGCTTTCCGTTGCGGTACTGATATCGTTTTAGTTCAACCCCGGCCGAATTCGTGATTTTCAGGTTGTTGTCGATCAAGACAAAAATCAATTCAGAGGCGGTTTTGTCGGTATCTCCCAGCCAGTTTAAATGTGGCAGGGCAAGTTGTAATTCTTGTGCCAGAATATTGTCTGATTCAGCGGATTGAAAACGGGTGGGGGTCTGCTCAAACCGTTTGATCTGATCACCTTTTTTCGGAGCGATGTCTGCAGACAGGGGTTTAGCGTAAGAGTAGCCCGATTTAACCTGGGTCACCTGAAGATAGCCCTTTGCCAATTCATGAGTTCCAAGAATTTCCTTGGTGTCGGGATGGATGATCTTCTCTCCCGGCATGACTAAAGTGAGTATATCCCCTTCACGAAGGTTGGCCGAAGCATCCAGGTCAACCAGATATTCTTCACCGATTGGCATGATGATAGTGCCACTGACAGGTGCAAAATCAATTTTTAACTGTTCAGGAACTTCTGCCAGAGAAGCAAGTGGAAAACAGAGCAAAAGGAGCAAACTTAATTTAGCAATTAATTTCATATCCTAGTCTACCTTGTATGTCGCGGTGGTTGGTGTAAAGGCACGCATTCTAGCTGTTTTGCAGATAAATAGAAAGGGGAATGTTGTAAGGGGACGCCGTTGCTTTAGTGCTTTAACATCAAAACCCAATCAGGTAGGCCGGTTTCTGTTTGAATAAGCCGTTCACCTTTGTCCGCCGCTCGACTGACGGATGATGATCCAATCCCCAAATATTCTGCTGTGGCTGTTCCTGAATGACCAAGGCGGCGTACGGCACAATAACAGAAAATAGATCTGGCTTCCGAGGCTTCGCCAGATCGAGCCCTTCTCATGAAGCGATCAGTCGATATTGAATATTTGTCAACAATCACCATCATTAACTCACCCAGTGACATTTTTGCTTGTGCTGGGGTGTCCAGTAGCCCATAGTCTTGCAGTTGTTGGACAAAGTCACCACTTCCGAGAACGCGTTCATCGTAAAATTGCGGTTCATCATGATTGGTTCGTCCCGTTTGACTTCGCTTCAACCCTCCGCCAATCAGTTCTGGTCGTTTCCCTTGTTTGATCCCTTCAGCGACAAATTGCCGATACTGCTGCCGTGCCGATTTCTCATTTTGAGAAAAAAGTGAAAGGACCCAGTCCGTTGCAAATTCTGAATTTTTATTCTGTCCCAGTAACTCAGCATGGCCACACCAGGGATACAGCCCGAGTGTTTCTAGGTCATCCACCAATCCTGCTCTGAGTGGATTAAGGTGAATGTAGCGGATCAATTCAAGCAGGTATGCTTCTTCTTCACAAACGATGGATTTGTAGCGATTCTGGAATAGGTGGCCGCTGCGCTTATGGCGACGATTGAAAGTGACCGCATATCCAGTCAGCAGGCGCCGCATAAAGCGGGAGAGCTCAACAGTGTGTGGCCGCAGAAGCAGGTGGAAGTGGTTAGGGATCAGCGCCCATGCGTAGCAGTCAGTATCTGTTTCTGATAACAGCATCCGCAGGCGCTCAACGAAGTTGCTACGATCCTCATCGTCATAGAAGATCTTGCCACGCTCAATTCCGCGGACAATGACGTGATGGAGGAGGTTGGGGCTGTCAATGCGAGGTTGTCTTGGCATGGAGGGAAGCTATCATGCTTAAAGCATAAAAGCAACAGCGTCCCCGTTTTGTCCCAGCGTCCCCGTTTTGTCGTTTTGTCCCCACCAGCGTCCCCATTTTGCCCAATAAAAAAGCCCGTTGCATTTGCAACGGGCTTTTCTGTGGTGGTACGATTTTTTAACTTCTATAAGATTTAGAAGTTAACTTGCAGTTGTGTCCAGAGGCTGATGCTGTCGTCGTCACCTGCATCGCTGTCAACGTCTTCATAAATCACGTCAGCCATGAAGTAGGTGTTTGTCGCAACTTTGTACTTAGTGGATGCTGTAACGTTCATGTAGTCGAAGTCTTCAACAGCATCTTCTTCTTCCATGCCATACACACCCTGGAATTTGTATCCAAGGACATCACTAGCATTGAAGGTTGCATTGAGTCCGAGGCCGATAAAACCAGCATTGCCTACGAAGCTGTTTGGACCCCAACCACTGAGAGGAGCACCAGCAACAACGTTGCCGCCAACATATCCACCCCAAACTGGGTTGAAGGAATCCCAGTTAGTAACGTCAACGATAACAGCGTCGTCTTCATCGCCGGCTGCATACAGGAACCAGCCACCAACGCTCATAGCATCACTAACGGAGGTATTAGCATCAAGATAGAACTGGGTGCCGGTGTAGTCAGTGCCAGCGCCGTTGTCGCCATCAAGGATGTCGAGTTCAGCTTTGATGGCAAAGTCAGCAACGTTGAAGCTAGTAGCGATACCAAAAGCACTCTTGTTATCGTCTGTAGCAGCATCATCGAGAAGGGCATAAATACCATTAACGGTGAAA
>LLYT01000040.1 GCA_002049545.1 Deltaproteobacteria bacterium tcs-42
GGCGAAACCAGCTTGATGTTTATGGTTCATCCGACATTGACGGAAGCTGAAATTCAGAAAACCTGTGAGGTTTTGAAAATGGTGATGCTCCAAGCTACAGTCTAAATAAACTTAAAGAAAAGGCAATATTAGCCGCGGTGAAAATCTGTCAGGATCTGTTGTTTAAAGGCTTAGAACCATAGACATTTGTTCTGATTGTACAGATTTTCACAGATTCTGACCGCGGCTTAATACAAAGGTTGTGGTTGTAAGGTCAAGGGCTGTGCTGACAGGGATAAAGACGGATAAGTGCGGATAAGGGCCTAAACCAATAGGCTTATAACCATTTGCAATATTGGCCGCGGTTACAATCTGTCAGGATCTGTTGTTTAAAGGCTTAGAACCATTTGGACGCTGAATGGGCGGATAAAATCCGATTGAAGCTATAAACAAGATCTAAATCCTTTGGTTTAAATCCTGCTTTTTCCGCTTTTATCAGCGTCCGGTGGTTGTCGGTTTTGATTGTACAGATTTTCACAGATTCTGCCCACGGCTAAAAAAGATTGAGTTTCTATGCCAAGATTTTAAAAGGCTTTGACCTCTGTTGATTATTTGTTATTGTGTTACATATTAAACATAACGAATACTTTTTGTCGGCTGGAGGTGGTTAGTATGGCTCAGACTACAATGACTGTGCGACTTAGTGGCGCATTAAGTGACTTTGTGGCATCGAGTGTTGGAGAAACCGGTTCTTATGAGAATGTGAGTGAGTATATTCGCGATCTTATTCGCCGCGATAAGGAGCGCGTGGAACAACAGTCATTTGAACGCCTCAAGGCGGAACTTTCTCACGCTTTTTCTGCTCCAGAGAACTCTTATGTTTCTTTGACCGCCGCTGAAGTGATCAAGCGTAATCAGGATCCACAGGATTGATGGCGCGGTTTCTGATTCAGGATGCTGCCTCTTACCGGATTGATGAAATTTATCAATATACCCTGAACCAATGGGGAGCTGCGCAGGCAGAGGTTTATATCGCTGGTCTGTTTGATGCTTTTGCAAAGGTCGGGACGCATGAAATTCTTTCGCGACCGGTGCCTGCCGAGTTTGGAGTGGATGGTTTTTTCTTCAGGCATGAAAAACACTTTGTGTATTGGCGACATTTGAGTGACGGTAATATTGGTATCGTTACCATTCTTCACGAGCGTATGCATCAGATTGACTGGCTTAAGGGTGATTTTGGATTTTGATGATCCATTTGATTTAGCCACGGACCCACACGGACAAGAGGTGGCAGGGGATTTAAAATCTAAGGTGAATGCTGAATTAACAGTGATATCCAGGATATCCAGGATAAGCGGCTTTGTTCTTTGATGGCGGCCTGCAACGCAAAGAGAATGGACCGGTTTTAAGATCAGCGTGTATCCGCTTTTATCAACGTTCAGAGGTTTTAGGGTTAAGTTCAAAGGCAATGGGACGCTGATTATCGCTGAAAAGGCACGATTTAGAACCAAAGGCAAAATCTTTAGGTTTTAAGATCAGCGTGCATCCGCTTTTATCAGCGTTCAGAGGGTTTTAGGGTTATGGTCAATGGCAATATTAGCCGCGGTGAAAATCTGTCAGGATCTGTTGTTTAAAGGCTTAGAACCATAGATATTTGTTCTGATTTTGCAGATTGTCACAGATTGTGACCGCGGCTAAATAAAGGGTTGTGGTTGTAAGGTCAAGGGTTGTGTTGACAGGGATAAAGACGGATAAGGGCCTAAACCATAAAGGCCTAAACCATAAAGGCTTAAACCATTTGGACGCTGAAGGGGCGGAAAAGGCGGATAAGGTCTGATTAAAGCAATAAGCAAGGTCTAATTTATTTGGTTTTAATCCTGCTTTTTCAGATTTGATCAGCGTCCGGTGGTTGTTGGTATTGATCTTACAGATTTTCACAGATTCTGACCGCGGCTAAATGAATTGTTTTGTGGTTTTGGAGTTAAAAAAAGGGGCAATATATGGATGTGCGATGGAAGCAAAGGTTTCAAAATTATGAGAAAGCTTTTTTTCGTCTGAAAGAAGCTATTGATAAGGAGGAGTTGAATGAGTTGGAACGTAATGGACTTATTCAGCGTTTCGAGTTCACCCTTGACTTGGCGTGGAAGGTTTTGAAAGATTTTCTCGAGGAAAAGGGTTTTGTTTTTAAACCTTCACCAAAAGATACTTTGCGGATGGCACAGCAAGGAGAATATATTGATTATGCTCAAGAGCTCATTGATGGTCTAGATATTCGTAACACCCTTTCACACGATTACAGTGGGGAAAAATTTATCCGTCTAGAGGCAGTATTACGGCAAGAAACATATATTGCTTTGGAAAAATTGTACCAATTTTTATCTGGTGAAAATTAGTGATTACCTCTGCTGTTGACAAAAATAGCGATCATCGCAACCGGTTTGGTTTAACTGCTAGAGACATGACCACAATTTTTGATGTTTTAGGTAACTATCCTGAAATTAAAACCGTAGTTGTTTTTGGTAGTCGAGCCAAAGGGACATATAGTTCTGGTAGCGATATCGACTTGGCTATTATGGATGGTGGAATAGATGAAACTGTACAAATCAGGTTGAATGAAGATTTCAGTGAGAGCTGTTTGCCATATTTTGTAGATTTGATCTTTTATGCAGATTTGGATAATGTTGACTTAAAAGGGCATATTGATAGAGTTGGAATTCCTTTCTGTATAAATTCTTCTGGTGCAAATAGAATGTAATCCTGATATTCGGAGTTTTGTTGCTGATTAAGTTTGATTAGTGGGTGTTGGTTTCTGGTTTGAACTCATCCGCAGTTATCCCGTCCATCCCTGTAAAAATAAGGTAAGGTCTAAGGCTGTATTGAAGGCGGATAAATGCGGATAAGGGCCTAAACCATAAAGGCTTATAACCATTTGGACGCTGAATGGGCGGATAAAATCCGATTGAAACTATAAACAAGATCGAAATCCCTTGGTTTAAATCCCGCTTTTTCCGCATTGATCAGCGTCCAGTGGTTGTCGGTTTTGATTTAACAGATTTTCACAGATTCTGACCGCGGCTAAAGAAATGGTTGTGTTTTTAGTCTTTGTTTAAAGATCAAGGGCTGTGTTTACAGGGATAAAAACGGATAAGGGCGGATAAGGGCATAAGATCTTTGGCTTTATGTTTTTGATTTATATCCAGTTCCGGCACTTATTAAATTAAATTGACTATGTTTCGCTCCTACAGTACTCTTGATAGTGCTATTGGTCGTACTTAAGGGAGGTTTTTTATGGGTACTATTACCGCTAATGAATTGAAAATTCGTGGGGTCGCTTCAATTGACGCTGCAATGAAAGGGCAGGAAGAGGTTACTATTTCTGTACGTGGCAGAGAGCGTTATGTGGTTATGGATATGGAATCGTACAA
This sequence comes from Deltaproteobacteria bacterium tcs-42, assembly GCA_002049545.1. Lineage (GTDB taxonomy): Bacteria > Desulfobacterota > Desulfuromonadia > Desulfuromonadales > Geopsychrobacteraceae > Desulfuromusa. The sequence continues at coordinate 3,405 of LLYT01000040.1, forward strand.
TCGCTTAAGAACTTATGAGCTTGAGGCGGCACTATATCAGGCACGTCGTGAAATAGCCGCAGGGCAAGGAATTGAGGAGAGTGTTGATGACCATCTGTTGCGGCTGCAGTCGACAGAGTGATGAATTTTAATATTATTTATACACCCGGTTATAACAAGCGTGCTGCCAAGTTTTTAAAAAAACATCCACAGCTATATTCTCAGTATGGAAAAACGTTAAAGTTGCTTGAAGTTGACCCCTACCATCCATCTTTACGGATACATAAGCTGAAAGGGGCTTTAAGCGAGCTCCATTCTGTTTCTATTAATATGAGCTATCGAATTACCCTGCAAATGATTATTCAGGATGGAAATTTGGTTTTAATTGACGTAGGTGGCCACGATGATATTTATCGATAGTTATGGTCAAGGGCTGTGTTGACAGGGATAAAAACGGATAAAGAACTAAACCAATAGGCTTATAACCATTTGGACGCTGAAGGGGCGGATAAAATCTGATTATAGCTATAAACAAGACCTAAATCCCTTGGTTAAAATCCTGCTTTTTCCGATTTTATCAGCGTCCGGTGGTTGTCGGTTTTGATCTTACAGATTTTCACAGATTCTGACCGCAGCTAAATAAAAGGTTCTTTTTTTAGTTTTTGTTTAAAGGTCAAGGGCTGAATTAACAGGGATAAAAACGGATAAATGCGGATAAGGGCGTAAACCATAAAGGCTTAAACCATTTTGACGCTGAAGGGGCGGATAAAATCTGATTATAGCTATAAACAAGATCTAAATCCCTTGGTTTAAATCCTGCTTTTTCCGCATTGATCAGCGTCCAGTGGTTGTCGGTTTTGATCTTACAGATTTTCACAGATTCTGACCGCGGCTAAAGAAATGGTTGTGGTTGTAAGGTCAAGGGCTAAATTTCTGGTTTAAATCCTGCTTTTTCCGCTTTGATCAGCGTCCGGTGGTTGTCGGTTTTGATTTTACAGATTGTCACAGATTCTGACCGCAGCTAAATAAAAGGTTGTGGTTGTAAGGTCAAGGGCTAAATTTCTGGTTTAAATCCTGTTTTTTCTGATTTTATCAGCGTCCGGTGATTGTAGATTTCCAGATATTACGATGTTTTTATGGACTTTATGGGACGATGTTTATACACTCAACATCTACACATTATATGTAGCCTGAATTTCTGGGAGTGGGGGATATATGAAAGAAATTGTTTATCGTAATCGTTTGCTCGTTGTTTTTGTCATGACGAGTCTGATTCTTGTCAGTTCTCTCCTTTTGGCTTATGCCATCCGTTTTGATTTTTCTATTCCTTCCGTATATTGGCCCAGGATTATTTCATTAATCCCTGCGGTGCTCGCTATCAAGTTGGTCATATTCTGGAAATTCGGCTGTTTCCGCGGGTGGTGGCGCTACGTCTCCATGCCCGATCTGGTCCAAATTATTAAAGCAAGTTTTTTGGGCTCTTTCATTTTTATTGTTTACGCGGTGCTTGTTTATCGCCTGGATCAGATTCCACGCTCAGTATTGATTCTTGATGGTGTATTTTGTTTTCTGGTGATTGGCGGGATCCGTTTTGCCACGCGCGCTTTTCGGGAACACTATCTTCCGTTACGGCAGGGGACCGAATTTCGGCAGGCGCAGGCACTGATTGTTGGGGCGGGGGATGCGGGTCAATTAATTGCGCGGGAAATCCGTTCCAACTCGCAGTTGGATTTGCATGTCCTGGGTTTTATTGATGATGATCCTGTCAAGAAGAAGGGGATATTTCAGGGATTCAGTGTTCTGGGTTCACAGGCTGATCTGAATAACATTGTCCAGGAACGTGGTGTTGATGAAATTATTATTGCGATTCCTTCTGCTTCAGGGAAAGTGATTAAATCTATTGTTGAACGCTGCCGCGCATCCAAAGTCAGGTTTAGAATATTGCCCGGCGTTGGGGAGCTTATTGATGGGCGGGTTTCCATTCAACAGGTGCGTGATGTTGATCTGAACGATTTACTGGGGCGGGAGCCCATTTTATTGGATGATGTGCAGATCAGCCATTACTTGCAGGGGAAAAGGGTGATGGTCACTGGTGCCGGGGGGAGCATCGGCAGCGAAATCTGTCGGCAGGTGGCCAAGTTTAATCCGCAGAAACTGATTCTCTTCGAAAACGCAGAAACCCCTTTGTTTCTGATTGAACAGGAACTCATAGAACAATTACCCCACCTGCCGATTGTCCCGATTATTGGTGATGTCCGTAATCGATCTCGGGTTAACGTCATTTTCGATGAGCAGATGCCTCAGGTTGTGTTTCATGCCGCGGCCTATAAACATGTGCCGATGATGGAAAATAATCCTGCTGAAGCGGTGAATAATAATGTTTATGGGACCCTTTTACTGGCTGACGCTGCAGACCATATCGGGGTGGAAAAATTTGTCATGGTCTCAACGGATAAGGCGGTACGACCCACCAATATTATGGGGACGACAAAACGGATTGCAGAAATGTATGTCCAATCACTGAACCGGAAAAGTAAAACCAGTTTTGTCACTACCAGGTTTGGCAACGTTTTAGGCAGTAACGGCAGCGTGATCCCGACGTTCAAGGAGCAGATTGCCAAAGGGGGACCGGTGACTGTGACCGACCCTGAAGTGACCCGTTTTTTTATGACCATTCCGGAAGCAACCCAACTGGTTTTGCAGGCAGGAAGTATGGGCAGCGGGGGGGAAATCTATTTATTTGACATGGGTGAAGCGGTCAAAATCCAGTTTCTTGCGGAAGAACTCATCAGGTTGTCTGGAATGGAACCCCATGAGGATATCGAAATTGCTTATACGGGGTTACGACCCGGGGAAAAATTATACGAAGAACTGCTTTTGGGTGATGAAGGGGTGCTCCCAACGCCGCATCAAAAGATCTGTATCGCCCAGTCGAAAACCCTGGCGCATGCCGAATTATTGACAAACATTGAAGCCCTTCTCGGTGCGGCTAAAGCTTTGGATCTGGTTGCAGTCAGGGAAAAGCTTCAGCTTTTGGTCCCGGAGTATTGTCCGACCGGGAATAAACCCCGCGCTAAAGTGATCCCGCATCCGGCGACAGTGGTGCATGAGTAGGGAGTCGTCTGAAGGCGGTTAGATGGCACCTTTCAGTCTTTCAGCCTGAACTTATTTGTCAGGTTGAGTATCTCATCAACCAGTTTATCGGGAGATAGTTCCGAGGTTGACAGTTGTGGAAACTGCTGATAGACGCTCTCTCGGTGGTGTAATAATTCGATAATTTTTGCTTGTGGATCTTCTTCTTGCAGCAGTGGACGAACATTGGGTGCCTTTGCCACCCGGGTCAAAATTTCCTCAGGTGATGCTGTCAGGCAGATGATTTGTCCGGTGTTGCTCAGTGCGGCAACGTTTTTGGGGTTCAGAACCAGACCACCACCTGTCGCAATTACCAAACCTTTTTTTTGTGCCAAATCTTCAACCAGTTCCGACTCAAGTTTCCGGAATGCTGCTTCTCCCTGTATCTGGAAAAGTTCAGTGATGGTTTTGCCGGTCTGTGCTTCGATCAGGGCGTCGCTATCAATAAACTCATAACCGATCCGTTTAGCCAGCAGTCGACCTAATGTTGTTTTTCCGGTTCCCATAAAACCGGTCAGAATGATATTTGACTGGGGCATGTAACCTCGCTTTGTGACCAATCTTGAAGTCTGACGAAGATATGGAAAAGAGATAGGGTTGTCAAGTTGTGAAAATACCAGGTAAGGGGCTGATTTCTGAGTTTTTTTGCTTATTTTCTGTTAGCAACAAATAGAAATGTCCGGTTTTGTAACAAATGACTTGTCCACATTCTTCACCGTTGAGGTGGAGAATGAATCAGGATTATTTTTATTGGTTTTGGGCTTGTTTTTGAACAAGTAATTCTCCTAGCTGATTGTAGTTTGCCAGTTTTTTTGGCCCATGAAAAATTGCCAGTGTTCCGTCAAGATAGCGATGGATTCTGACGCGGACTTTTATATAGTTGCAGCGGTAGTCATTGGCTGGAATCTGTAACGTCAGGCGTTCAAAGCTGACACAGTTGTCTCGACCGACCGTCCGGGAATATTGTTCGCAAAAAATATCATCAAGATTGCTGCCTATCCAGGGGACGAAGGCACTTTCCGGTATGGCTGGCTGACACATGAATTCCTGGTTGTAAGCTGGCAAATAATTCTCTTCGATATAACGATTGGCTTCTGCCATAGTCGTGATGTCATACAGAGCTAATTCCTTTACTAAGCGATCTTGGTGGGTGGCGAACACGCGTTCACTACGACCCCGTGCCTGCGGGGAATAAGCGGCAATCATCTCAGTACCGAGTTGCTTCAGTGCTCGTCCGAACTGGGTTGGGTTATTTTTGTCAACTTTTCCTCCAGCTTCGGGTGTATGCCAGTAATGGGTCCCTCGATCACTATAAAACGAGCAGAAAAGACCCCGCTGTTCAATCAACTTCTTGACTCCCAGCATGCTGCTGCGTGTCCCTTCTTCGTCAACAAAGAACATATTGTAGTGCTCACTGGTTGCATCATCCATCGTGACAATCAGATCCCACTTCCGATCAGGAACCCATTCATGTGTACTGCCATCCTGATGGATCAGCATTCCCGGCATCGCAGCACGCTCTCGGCGTTTTCGGTGAGCCCCACGTTTGGGAGCTCTTTTCAGGCAGCCTTTTTCTTGAAGTTGGTTCTTCACCCAAGAGTAACTGCGTGTTCCCCCTTCTCGTTTGTACTACGTATGAAAATGTTTGCCCGTCCAACCGTTGTAACGGTTTTTGTAGCGGTCAACCAGTGCCATCACCTCATCAACGGGAGCTTTACGGGATGAAACCTGTGTCAAACGCTTGTCCAGCAGACCGTCGAGTCCATTGTTGTGATAGCGATTAATGTAGCGTCGAAAAGTTCGTGATGAAACATTCAACATACGTGCTGCTTCTTCTTGTGTAATCCGCCCTTCGGTCCAGATACTGAAGCTTTCTTCAAAACGCATTTTCCGGATCTCCTGTAGCAATTCTGTCGGTCTCATGTTCTCCTCCTGATCAGAGAATTATGAACCGGACAGATGTTGTGCTACAAACCCGGACAGTTTACGTGTTACCAACATTTTTTGCTTATTTTCTTGGCTTGCCAGGGCCTTTCTGTCATAATCCCGCTCCTTTGAGAAAATTCATATGACTAAAGGACTTACGATGTCTGAAAAGATAAGAAATATTGCGATTATAGCTCACGTTGACCACGGAAAAACCACTCTGGTTGATGCCATGCTGGTGCAATCGGGAGTCTACCGAGAGCATCAGGAAATTACCGAGCGGGTGATGGATAGTAACGATCTGGAGAAGGAGCGGGGAATCACGATCCTCTCAAAAAATCTGTCGGTGCAACATGACGGATTGAAGATCAATATTGTCGATACTCCCGGACACGCCGATTTTGGTGGTGAGGTTGAGCGGATTCTCAAGATGGTTGATTCGGTCCTGCTGCTGGTTGATGCTTTTGACGGACCGATGCCGCAGACCCGATTTGTGTTGAAGAAATCTCTCGAGCTGGGACTCAAGCCGATTGTGGTGATCAATAAAATCGACCGCCCGGGAGCACGTCCTGAAACCGTTGTTGATATGGTTTTTGATCTCTTCTGTGAACTGGAAGCCAATGAAGATCAACTCGATTTTCCCATCGTCTATGCCAGTGCCAAGTATGGTATTGCCAAAAGCCGTCTGGAAGATGAGTCTGACAATCTGGAGCCACTGTTTGAAATGATTGGTGAGCGGGTTGCCCCTCCTGCCGGAGATCCGGATGCCCCTTTCCAGCTGCTGGTGACCAATATTGATTACAATAAATTTATCGGTCGTACGGCCACGGGAAAGATCTTCAACGGAACCGTCAAAGCGGGCGAAACTGTCGCCAGAATCGACCATGCTGGAGCAATAAAAACCGGGCGGATCAGTAAATTGCTTGGTTATCACGGGTTGCAACAGGTTGAGTTAAAAGAGGCTTTTGCCGGCGATATTGTTACGATTGCCGGATTTGAAGACCTTGGGATCAGTGAGACTTTGGCTGATGCTGAGAATCCCGTCGCTCTGCCCTATGTTGCGATTGATGAGCCAACCTTGTCGATGAACTTTATCGTCAATAATTCTCCTTTTGCAGGACTCGAAGGGAAATGGGTCACGTCCCGCAACATTCGTGAACGTTTGATGAAAGAGTTGCGCACCAATGTTTCTCTCCGGGTCGATGATACTTCAAGCACCGATACATTCAAGGTCTCTGGTCGTGGTGAACTCCATTTGTCGATTCTCCTTGAAACGATGCGTCGTGAAGGTTTTGAACTCTGTGTTTCCAAGCCGGAAGTTATTTTCCGTGAGATTGATGGGGAACGTTGTGAGCCGATTGAGCATCTGACGATTGATGTTCCTGAAGAGCATCAGGGGACAGTGATTGAAAAACTCGGCAAGCGTAAGGCTGAGATGACCTCAATGCAGACTATGGACGGAACCAACCGGATTGAATTTTTGATTCCGGCACGTGGTTTGATCGGGTTTCGTACCGAATTTATGACCGACACACGTGGTACCGGGGTGATGAACCATTGCTTCAACGATTATGCCCCCTATAAAGGCCCCATCGAAGGACGTAAAAACGGGGTGTTGATTGCTATGGAAGCAGGGGAAACCGTGGGTTACTCTTTATTTAATCTCCAGGATCGCGGTATTCTGTTTGTCGGTCCGGGTGTGCAGGTTTACGAAGGGATGATCCTGGGTCAACATGCCAAGGATAATGATCTGGTTGTGAACGCCTGTCGTGGCAAGAAGCTGACCAATGTTCGTGCTTCGGGGAGTGACGAAGCGGTGCGGATTATACCACCCAGGGTTCTGTCATTGGAGCAGGCGCTGGAATATATTGCTAATGATGAACTGGTTGAGTTGACTCCCGAGTCGATTCGGCTGCGCAAACGTTACTTGGATGCCAATGAGCGTAAAAAAATGGAGAAAAAGACCAAGTAGGGTCGCCGCTTGCTGCACCCTTTTACCTCCAGTTTACTGCACTTTGCAGCGAAGGAAAAAACTTGCTTTCGCTCAAACAGCTTCTTCGAATTCCTGCAGAGTTCCGTTTTTCTCCGCCGGCGTCACACGGGGTGGGACCTGAACTTGTACCTAGCTCTCTATCCCAAGTCGTTTGATTTTCTCAACCAAAGTCGTGCGGTTGATCTTTAACAGGTTAGCTGCACGCGCTTTTACCCCACTCCCCAATTCCATTGCCTGCTGGATCATTTCGCATTCAATATTAGCAATGACCTTATTCATATCGACCCCCTTGCTGGTGATTTGAGGGGCGCATAGTGCTGAAGGAGCCATTTTTTTGCCAATATCAGAGGGGAGTTCTTCGCAGCCGATCATAACGTTGTCTGTCAGGGCTATGGTTCGTTCAATTATGTTTTCCATCTCACGGACATTGCCCGGCCAATCATAAGATTCCATTGCCTGTATGGCATCATCACCGATGCTGATGTGTGGTCGATTCATCTCTTTGCAGATTTTCTCTGCAAAAAACCGGGCTAACTGCGGGATGTCTCCACGCCGCTCTTTCAGCGCCGGCAGGTGAATCGGAATGACATTTAATCGATAATAGAGGTCTTCACGAAACTGCCCTTTTTTGACCTGTTCTTGCAGGTCGACATTGGTAGCAGAAATGAGGCGAATATTCAGGCGGATTTTCTGACTTGAACCTACCCGCTCAAATTCGTGCTCTTGCAGCACTCTCAGGAGTTTCATCTGTAACAGTTGTGGCATATTGCCGATTTCATCAAGGAAAATCGTCCCACCATTGGCTACCTCGAATTTGCCCGGTTTATCGGCAAATGCACTGGTAAAAGCCCCCTTGGTGTGGCCAAACAGTTCAGATTCAAGCAAGTCCGCCGGGATTGCGCCGCAGTTGATTGCGAGGAAGGGTTTGTTTTTACGTGGACTGTTATAGTGGATTGCTCTGGCAACCAGCTCCTTACCCGTACCGGAAGCGCCGAGAATCAGAATGGTTGAGTCAGTTCCGGTCACTTTCCCCATTTTTCGAAATACCTGCTGCATGGGTTGACTGGTGCCTATGATGTTGTCGAAGCGATAACGGCCATGAAGTTGCTGACGCAGATAGTTATTTTCCAGCAGCAGACGATTTTTCTCCAGTGCCTTGGCAACCTGTACTTTTAGACGCTCGAAATTGAAAGGCTTGGTGATGTAATCGAGCGCCCCTTCCTTCATTGCTTCAACGGCTGTTTCAGCTGAGGCCTTTCCGGTAATCAAGATGACACCGATCTCGGGAGAGTCATCTTTGATTTGTTTCAAGATGTCGATGCCGCTGATTCCCGGAAGGAAAAGGTCGCTGATGATGAGGCCAAAGGGTTGTTTTTCAAGTAATGTCAGGGCATGTTCACCTGAATTGCTGATTTCAACATCATAGCCAACCTTAGTCAGTAATTGGGAGAGGGCTTTGCAGCTATCCAGTTCGTCATCGATTAAGAGGATTTTAGAATTATGTGACATGATGGTGTTCTCCCAATGAAAGCGTCATTTGGTTGACGATTAATCTATCATGGAAATATCTTCGAGTCTATTTAAGGTTTATGGATGATCGAACTTTATAATTATTAATAGTATATATTTGGTAATTAGTTATATTACTGTAAATTGCTGTTATCCTTGATGACTATCTGGTTTCCATTTTTAGTTCGAAAAATTTATACCCTTTGTGATAAAAATAGAACACTATTATAACTTGACATGGGGAGGATATTGTTGTTTCTATTTGTCTATAAAGTTTCATAAATATCTAATTTTTAAGTGTAATTTCACTTTAAATAAACTTTTTTAGTTATCTCAAAATTTCTCACATTTGATAATTCTCCCCTTACCTGAAGAGGTTGATGCAATGGCTATAACAAAATTTAAAAAAATTATGGCGGCAAATCGTGGTGAAATTGCTATCCGGATCTTTCGAGCTTGCACCGAGCTTGGGATCTCAACAGTTGCCATCTATTCGGATGAAGATCGCTTGTCCCTGCACCGCTATAAAGCTGACGAGGCTTATCTGATCGGACAGGGGAAGGGGGCCATTGATGCCTATTTGGGAATTGATGAAATAATTGATCTGGCGCGAAAAAAAGATGTTGATGCTATCCACCCGGGTTATGGGTTCTTGTCAGAAAATGCCGATTTTGCTGAAGCTTGTGAACGTGCCGGGATCACATTTATCGGTCCAACACCAGAGATAAAACGGAAACTTGGTGACAAGATTTCCGGTCGTCAGGTCGCCATCGAAGCAGGGGTGCCGATTGTTCCAGGGACTGAAGATCCCATCGAAACAGATGAGGAAGCGTTGCTGTTTGCCAAATCTTCCGGCTATCCGATTATTGTCAAAGCAAGTTCTGGTGGCGGCGGTCGAGGAATGCGGGTCGTTGAGAATCAGAAAGAGCTCCTCGAAGGATTGAAGAGTGCTGCTTCTGAGGCGCAAGCAGCCTTTGGTGATGCGACGGTTTTTCTGGAAAAATATATTGAGAATCCTAAACATATTGAAGTCCAGATCCTTGGAGATAAGTATGGAAATCTGGTCCACTTCTATGAGCGGGACTGCTCTATTCAGCGTCGCCATCAAAAGGTGATTGAGATTGCTCCCTCCCTGGATCTATCAAAAAAGAAGCGCGAAGAGATTTGCGAAATGGCATTGAAAATTGCAAAAGGGGTCGATTATATCAATGCTGGAACCGTCGAATTTTTGCTCGATAAGGGGCAGAATTTTTAATTTATTGAGGTGAATCCACGTATTCAGGTTGAGCATACCGTGACTGAATTGGTGACGATGCGCAACCTTGTTCAGGCGCAGATTCGTATCGCCGAGGGGTATAAACTTTCCGATCCGGAAATTGGAATCAAAAGTCAGAAGGATATAGAACTGCGTGGTTATGCCATTCAGTCAAGGATTACGACCGAAGATCCAACCAATAATTTTGCCCCCGATTTCGGGACAATCAAGGCGTACCGCACTGCTGCCGGTTTTGGCGTGCGCCTCGATGCCGCTGCTGGTTATGCCGGTGCCCATATCACTCCTCATTACGACTCTCTTTTGGTCAAGATATCGACCTGGGGGTTAACGTTTGCCGATGCGACCAGAACTATGCATCGGTCACTGCAGGAATTCAGGATTCGTGGTGTTAACACTAATATCGGTTTTCTCGAAAAAGTGATGACCCATCCGGTGTTTCTGCAAGGGAATTGCGATACCTCGTTTCTCGACAAGCATCCCGAAATCTTTGATCTGCGGGTCAAGAAAGATCGTGCCAACAAAATCCTCAATTTTATTGGCCATACAGCCGTTAATGGTTATCCGGGAATTGCCCCCGAGAAGGCTCTCAGATTTGCCAATCTGCGTGAACCCGATCTCCCGGAGATCCCCTATGGACAGCAACACCCCCGTGGAACCCGCGATATTTTGCGCGAAAAAGGCCCTGAGGGATTAGCTGAGTGGGCCCGCAAACACAAGCAACTGCTGATAACCGACACGACGATGCGCGATGCCCATCAATCGCTGATGGCAACCCGAATCCGTACTTTTGATCTGGATCGTATTGCTGAAGCGACTGCTCATCTGGGTGGTGGACTGTTTTCTTTAGAAATGTGGGGCGGCGCAACCTACGACGTGTCGATGCGCTTTTTGCGTGAGGATCCATGGGAGAGGCTCGATCGCCTGCGGGCCAAGATTCCCAATATCCTTTTTCAGATGTTGATGCGTGGTTCCAATGCGGTTGGCTATACCAACTATCCCGATAATGTCGTGCAGGAATTTGTCAAAAAATCGGCCGAAAGTGGAATCGATGTTTTCCGCGTGTTCGATTCGTTGAACTGGGTCAAGGGGATGCAGGTTGCGATGGAAGCGGTGCGCAAGAGCGACGCCGTTTGTGAAGCTGCTATCTGTTATACCGGTGATATCCTTGATCCAAAACGGGATAAATATCCCCTTGAATATTATGTCAATATGGCCAGGGAACTGGAGCAGATGGGGGCTCATATCCTGGCAATCAAGGATATGGCTGGTTTGCTCAAACCGTTTGCTGCCGAAAAACTGATTAAGGCATTGAAGAGCGAAGTGGGTCTGCCGATTCATCTGCATACCCATGATACTTCCAGTAATGGTGGCTCAATGTTGTTAATGGCCACGCAGGCCGGCTGTGACATTGTTGATGTTGCCCTCTCATCGATCTCGGGGTTGACCGCTCAACCAAACCTGAATGCGTTGTTAGCAACATTGGAAGGATCAATCTGGGACCCGCAATTAGATATCGCTGGAATGCAAAAGTTGGCTAATTACTGGGAAACATGCCGCACTTATTATGCCCCATTCGAGTCGGAACTGCGTAGCGGGACGGCCCAGGTTTACTACCATGAAATTCCGGGGGGGCAATATTCTAACTATAAACCCCAGGTTGAGGGCCTTGGCCTCGGGCATCGCTGGGAAGAATGTAAAGAGATGTACCGCAAGGTCAATGATATGTTTGGCGATCTGGTCAAGGTTACACCGTCATCAAAAATTGTCGGTGATATGGCGATGTTTATGGTGCAGAACAACCTTGAGCCTGAGGATGTCTATCAGCGCGGTCACGAATTGACGTTCCCGCAGGGTGTTGTCGATTTTTTCAAGGGGATGATCGGACAGCCTTACGGTGGTTTTCCGGAGAAGCTGCAGAAAATTATTCTCAAAGGGGAGCAAGCGCTGACTCACCGTCCCGGTGAATTGCTTGAACCGGCCGATTTTGTCCTGAAGCGGGAAGAATTAGAGAGAAAACTGGGGCATAAGGTATCCGAGCGTGATGTCCTCTCTGCTGTCCTCTATCCCGGTGTGTTTGAGGAATATGATCGTTTCCGTCAAGAATATAGTGATGTTTCGGTGCTGCCGACTCCGGTATTTTTCTACGGACTTGATATCGGCGATGAGGTGACGATTGAAATCGAGGCAGGCAAAACATTGATCGTCAAATTAAATGCCATCGGACGGGTTCGCGAAGATGGTACCCGGCATATTTATTTTGAACTCAATGGTGAACCACGCAGCACCACGATAAAAGATCTGTCAGTTGAAGCGGATCAAGGTAGCCATGTAAAGGCCGATCCCGATAACGGTAAAGAAATCGGTGCGCCGATGCCGGGTAAAATATTCAAGATGATGGTCAATATCGGAGATAAGGTCGCCGAGGGAGATGTTTTGCTGGTGACTGAAGCGATGAAAATGGAGACTAACATCAAAGCAAAAAAGGATGGTGTCATCACAGAACTTGTTTTTGGTGAAGGGGATCAGGTTGATCAGGGTGATTTGCTGGTTGTTCTGGAGTAGATGAGTCGGAGCATTCGGGGGACATGTACGAATGGCGCTAGTTTAAGCACTTTGTAGTAAACTCGGGATTGTCCCCGGCCTCATCGGGGGCTGTCCCAGATGTTTACGGGGTCACGGAAATGAGCCGGTTTAAACCGCAAAAGACTGGGACAGCCCCCGTGCGGGGACAGTCCCGTTTTTGCCTCTCCGGCTGTGTCATACGGGTAATGGAAGGTCAAAATCATTGAACCAAGAGTATTCTGGGGAGAATACGGATTCTTTTAAAGTTATTCTGTCCCCGCCTTACGTAACAAGTAGCGTCCAACCTGTTCAGAATGGTGGCAGGCGACCAGGTGTCCCGTTTCGGTTTCCAGTAAAGGTGGATCCTGCTGCCTGCACAGTTCATCTGCGTAGGGGCAGCGCGGGTGAAAATAACAGCCGCTGGGTGGATTGACCGGTGAGGGGATCTCACCGCTTAATGCTGCGGGGCGTGGATGGCCTGGGTCGGGGGTTGGAACTGCGTTCAGTAACGCCTCTGTATAGGGATGGCAGGGGTTTTTATACAACTCTGCTGCGCTGGTCAGCTCAACAATTTTACCCAGATACATCACCGCAATCCGATCACTGACATGCTCGATGACAGCAAGATCGTGGGCAATAAACAGATAGCTGAGGTTGTGCTCCTTTTGAAAGCCCCGCAATAGATTCAATATTTGCGCCTGTACCGACAGATCAAGTGCCGAAACAGGTTCATCGGCGATAACCAGTTGTGGTTCAACGGCCAGCGCCCGGGCAATACCAATCCGTTGTCTCTGACCGCCGGAGAATTCGTGGGGATAGCGTTGTTGGTGTTCGGCAGTGAGGCCCACTTTTTCCAGCAGTTCGATCACCCGTTCACGAACCTGCCCGGGGGGAGTCAAGCGGTGAATCAGCAGTGGTTCACTTAAGATTGATCCGACCGTCATACGTGGATTCAAGGAAGAATATGGATCTTGAAATATCATCTGCATGCGACGGCGATAAGGGCGCATCTGCCGGGAAGAGAGGTGAGTCAATTCTTCACCGACAAAATAAATTTGTCCCGAATCGGGTTGCAGTAATTGCAGGATCAGTTTTCCAGTGGTTGATTTACCACAACCCGATTCGCCAACCAACCCGAGTGTTTCCCCCTGCTGCAAGCTGAAAGAGAGATTGTCGACGGCAACCAGTTGTCCCGCTGTGCGCCCCAGAGAATCGGTCATGCGGAAACTTTTACGCAAGTTTTTAACTTCTAGTAATGGCAAGGTTAATGTCTCCAGCAACGAACCCAGTGGCCTGGATCAACTTCTTTTATTTCTGGTAACTGATGCCCACATGGGGCGCAGGGGCCAGGACAACGGTCAAGAAATAAACACCCTTTAAGTTGTTCTTTCAGGTCCGGCAGTTGCCCTGGGATGGTTGGTAGTTTACGTTGCTGACCGAGGCGCGGGATGCATTCTATCAACCCCTGTGTATAGGGATGTAAAGGGTTTTCAAAAACCCTTTTGACCGGTCCCGATTCAATGATTTGTCCAGCGTACATGACTGCCAGTTTATCCGCATTGCCGGCAACGATTCCCAGATCATGGCTGATCAGAAGAGTTGTCATCTGTCTTTGCTGTTTCAGCTCAAGCAACAAGTCCATGATTTGAGCTTGAATGGTGACATCCAGGGCAGTGGTTGGCTCATCGGCTATCAGGAGTTTTGGATCACATGCCAAAGCCATGGCAATCATGATGCGCTGCCGTTGTCCACCCGAAAGTTGGTGGGGGTAATCGCGCAATCTGCGCTTGGGATCAGAGATCCCGACCTGAATTAATAATTCTGCTGACTGCTCCAGCGCTTGTTGTTTCGTCACTCCCTGATGGAGTCGCAGGACTTCGGCAATCTGCTCTCCAATCCGTAGTACCGGATTGAGTGAGGTCATTGGCTCTTGAAAGATCATCGATATATCATTGCCACGGATACGGCGCATTTCTACATCGGGCAGGCGTAACAGGTCGCGGTCATCAAGGGTGACTTCCCCCCCAACGATTCGTCCTGGTTCCGGCAGTAAACGTAGCAGGGACAGGGCAGTCATCGATTTTCCACAGCCCGATTCCCCGACTAAAGCCAGAGTTTCCCCTTGATCAATGGTGAAAGATACGTCATCGACCGCTTTAATAAGACCTGTCCGGGTGAAGAAATAACTCTGCAGATTTTTAACGACAAGGCGTGGGGGCATGCTTAATACTCTCGTTAGCGGTTTTCTCATGTGTACAGGTTTGTGGGGGAATGGTCAAGAGTTCAGCGTTTCAGTTTCTTTATAATATTTATCAAAAAATGGCTGGATTACTGTGCTGGAAAAAGAAATAATAGGCCCATGAAAGCTGAATACGTTGATCTACATCTACATTCGACCTGTTCTGATGGTTACCTGTCTCCGGAAGAGGTGGTTGGGCTGGCGGAGAAGGGTGGCCTGCTTGCTATTGCGCTGGCTGATCATGACAATATTGATGGAATCGGTCGGGCCATACAGGCTGGAGCTGAGTCAGGGATTGAAGTCGTTGCGGCGGTTGAATTGTCAAGCCAGTGGCTCGAATATACCGATATGCATCTTCTGGGGTATGGTTTTGATTATCAGGATCCTTACCTGATCAGGGCTTTAGTTGAATTTCAGGAGTTCCGGGCGACTCGAAATCGGCAAATTGTCGAACGGGTTAACCAGAAATTAATCGCTGAAAAGCGCCTGCCGATTGATCCCGATGTTGTCCGTCAATTGGCCGGGGGGACAATCGGGCGCCCGCATATTGCACTGGCCTTACGTCAAGCCGGTTATGTCAACAATAATGATGAAGCCTTTACCCGCTATCTGGTCCCCTGCAATGTCCCAAAGCACTATTTCCCGGCCGACGAAGCGATTAAACTGATTCATGGCAGTGGTGGAATTGTGGTGTTGGCTCACCCGCCATATGTGACTCGTGATCGCCATAAACTTGAGGTTCTGGTAGCTGGTCTGGTTGATTTAGGTTTGGATGGTATTGAAGCCTACAATAATGGTTCTGGTCTGGAAGATACCGACTGGTTGATCAAACTGGCTCGCCGGCATAATCTGGTTGTGACCGGTGGTTCCGATTTCCATGGGGACAGTGGATCGATCATTGAGGTTGGCAAAGGGGCCCGTGGCATGCGGTTTCCTTACAGTTGTGTCGAAGAGATCAGGGTCGCGCTGGGGCAGTATCGCTGCAGATAATCTGTGTCCGGCAATTCTGACCGGAAATCAAACTAACTGAAACCGTTCAATGGCTTCTGTCATCTGTGCAACTTGAATATTTCCAAACGAGAGGCGCAGGTAGGGTTCCAGTCCAGGACCGAACGTTTCTCCCGGTAAGCAGATCAAATTAGCTTCTTCGACCAGCCGTTTTGCCGCTTGCCGCCCTGTCAGATCGGCCCATGGGTGTTTGACCCAGGCAAAAAATGAACCACTGGCGATTAATTTGAAGTTATGTTTTGCGGTGAGAAAGTCGGTTTTGAAGCGATCATGGCGTAGCTGCATTGCTGCCGCATTATTCGCCACCCAGTCATCCAGATACCGACAACCGAATGCCAATGCCAGTTGTGTTGGTCGTGGTTGGCAAACCACCATGCCATCCTGAATTTTCAGTGCCTGCTGAATCAACTCATCACTCGCAATTAAAGCACCACAACGCAGCCCGGTCAGGGCGAAAGTTTTGCCGAATGATGCGATCTGGATAAAATTATCTGGCCAGTCGGAGCGATTAAAGAGCTGATGGGGGGTATTACCGATAAAGGCATTATAGGTTTCATCCAGAATTAAGCTGATGTTGTGGGATTGTGCCAGTTCAAAAAAAGCGGTGACCTGTGCAGCAGGAATCACGGCTCCGGTGGGATTACTGGGAGTGACCAGCAGTATTGCTTTCGTTTTAGGAGTTATCAGTCGAGCGATTGTTTCAAGGTTCGGTTGGCCGGCACTCGTCGGATCGAAAGGGGCATAAACGACTTTGACGCCAAGGGCCTGCAAGCCCATCGGGTGGTCGAAATAAGCCGGGAGTTGAACAATAACCTCGTCCTTCGGCTGACAGAGGGAAGTCATGGCCAACCAGAAGGCTTGACTGGCACCGATTGTCAGGCAAAGTTGCTCGGGGGTTGGAGAGCCTTGGTAGTGGCGCTGATACCAGGCACAAACCTCGTTTCGAACCTCGGGAAGTCCTTCATCCGGGCTGTATTTAAAGGTTAATGGATCATCGAGCGAGTTTTTCAGATGTTCGACCAACTCTGCTGGTGGCGAATAGCTGGGGACCGCCTGGCAAAAGTCAACCAATGGTTTGTCGATCGGGAACGCGCGTCCGTTCAGCCAGCTCTTGACTTCAGTGATCGGAGGGGGCTGTATGTTTTTGATGTGTTCAGATACCTGCATCTGATTAGGCTCTGCGGATAATTTCCACCAATAGCTCACTGGCTTTGACCATGTCATCAACAGCTATCTGCTCATTGATTGTGTGGACATTGGCCATTCCGGTTGCCATGATGACGGTTTCGACTCCGTTGTTATTGAAAATGCTGGCATCTGAACCACCGCCCGCTGCCCGACTTTCCTGAGGGCGGTTAAGTGCTGCCCCAGCTTCGTGGATTATCTGTAGAATCGGCGCATCTTCAGCAACCTGCATGGGGGGAAAATCTTCCTTTAATTCTATAGCCATGGAGGCGCGTTTGGTTTCTTCTCCAACTGTGAGTGTTGCTTTGTCAACTTCTTCCTCAACAATATTGATAATCAGTTCGGTTTGCTGGCGAAGTTTGTCGATAGTGTGGCTTCGCACCTCTCCACGTAAGCTGACTTGTTTGGGGATAATATTTGAGGCAAGACCGCCATGGATGGTTCCAATATTTGCAGTGGTTTCGTCATCAATTCTGCCAAGGGGGATTCTGGCAAGGGCCCGGCTGGCAATTTGAATCGCCGATATCCCCTGTTCGGGACATATGCCGGCATGGGCTTCATGACCAAAAATATCAATTTTAAATCGGTTGGCAGCCGGGGCTCGATTAACCACGATATCGATCCCGGTTGTATCCAGAACTACGCCGTATTTGGCTGTCAGTTGTGAAAAATCAAGTTGCTTCGCCCCGAGTAATCCCTGTTCTTCACAAATGGTGACAACAACTTCTAAAGCCACATAAGGGATTTTCTGCTCATGTAAAACCTCAATCGCTTCAATAATTTCAACAATCCCCGATTTGTCGTCACCACCGAGAATCGTCTCACCAGCACTGGTGAAAATGCCATCGTTCAGGACGGGCTTGACATTGTCAGCAGGCGTTACAGTGTCCATATGTACCGAAAGGAGCAATGGCTCACCAGCCTTTGTTCCAGAAAAACGGGCAATCATGTTGCCGCTGTTGCTGCCGATTTTTTCCCCGGCATGATCAAATTCAACGGCAGCTCCGAGGTCTCTGAAGCGATTTTCCAGATATTGAGCGATTTCCCCTTCTTTGAATGAAGGGCTGTCAATTGAGGCCTGGCGTATAAATTCGTCACAAACTCTTTGTCTGTTAATCATGATATCAGTTCCTTGAAGCTATGCCGGCAGCGCAAAAGGTTGACCTGTGTGGCGTTGCAGCATCCTGTGAGTGAGTGGCTATGTTATCCCCATGATAATCATCTGGCAATGCTCAAAAATGAAAAAAATGGTCACTGGACATTGAAAAGGGTGAACTGTTATAATCAGTCAATTAAACGTTGAAACTTAAGTGATTGTTAATCCTATATTACAGGTGCGTCAATGAGTTTAAAGCAGGACTTTCAACCCCCGCGTGGTTTATTCAGTCCGCGTAAGCATAAGTCAAAAATTGGTAAGATGGTAGTGCTGGCTGTTTTAGTACTGTTTGTCGGTATTGGTCTGCTGTTGCTGAGTAGTGGTTCCAGTCCAGAACTGGAAGCTCGAGAGACACCCGTTGTTGTCGCTGCGCCAGCACCACCTTCCGTTCCAGATTCGGCACCGCCTTCCGTTCCAGATTTCGCGCCACCTGAACCCGTTCGTGAGGAAATAAAGAGTACTGTCCCATCTGGAGCTTCAATTACGAGCCTTTTGGGAGATTATTTTACCGCACAGGAAATCTATCATCTCAACCGGCAAAGCCGCGATATTTTTCCTTTTACCAAAATTTGTGCCGGGCAACCGTATCGAATCTCGACCCTTGATGGTCAATTCAACAGCTTTATTTATGAAATTGATGCTGAGGAAGAGTTGGTCATCAGTCGTGATGCCGACCAGGTCGCTATGGAGCGTCAGCCGATTATTTATGATGTCACCACCGATCTGGTTCAGGGCACCATCGAAACCAGCCTGTTTGAAGCTATTGCGGATAGTGGCGAGGAGCCGGAACTGGCTTTCGTTATAGCTGATATTTTTGGGTGGGATATCAATTTTATTCTCGATCTCCGGGTGGGGGATTCTTTTCTGGTATTAGTTGAAAAGCGTTTTCGGGATGGAAAACCAGCTGGTTATGGTCATGTGTTGGCCGCTGAATTTATAAATCAGAACAAAACCTTTAAGGCCATCCGTTTCGAAGATGGGAAACAAAAGGTCTCATTCTATAATGAGAAGGGTGAGAATCTGCGGAAGGCTTTTCTCAAGGCTCCCCTCTCGTTTACCCGGATATCCTCCGGTTATACAATGCGCCGCCTCCACCCCATTACCAAGGTTTATAAACCGCATCCGGCCATCGATTATGCTGCCCCAACGGGGACACCAGTGAAGGCCATTGGTGATGGCACGGTCATCGCGAAAGGGTACAGCAAGGGGAATGGTAACTATCTTAAAATTCGGCACAGTAATGGTTATGTCAGCATGTATCTCCATCTACACGGTTTTGCCAGGAAAATAGCCAGGAATCGCCGTGTGAGCCAAGGGCAGGTCATTGCTTATGTTGGTACTACCGGACTCTCGACCGGGCCTCATCTTGATTTTCGAATGACCCGATATGGCAAGCCGATCAATCCTCTCAGAATAAAAGCTCCGGCGGCAAAATCTGTCAGTGAAGAACTTCTGCCTGAATTCAAGTCGTTGGCTGCCCCTCTCCTGGCTCGATTAGATAAAAAACGTAACAGCACCCATCTGGCCAAGCTTGAATTGCCCCAAGCAGATTCCACAGCAGAGCAATCTGATTAGCCTGTTGGCATTTTGCCCACTGAATATAATGACGTTATCGGGAGGTTGTCATGCTGATGCAGCAACAGCGTCAACAGATTGTTGATTATGGTTTGAAAATGGTCAGGTCGGGTTTGACCACAGGTAGCGGAGGAAACCTGAGTATCCTCTCACCTGCTGATCAATTGATAGCCATCAGCCCCAGCGGCATTGATTATCATGAGATCACTGCCGCCGACGTTGTTGTGGTTGACCGATCAGGGCAGACGGTTGAGGGGGAGCGAAAAGCTTCGAGTGAGCTGGGCTTCCATCTGGCGCTCTATGCCGCCCGTGAAGAGATCACTGCAGTTGTTCATACCCATTCAGTTTATGCGACGACGATTGCCTGTATGCACTGGGAGATTCCGGCGGTTCACTATTTAGTCGCATTTTCCGGGGATAAGGTTCCCCTGGCCCCTTATGCGACTTTTGGTAGTGAGCAGTTGGCCGAAAATATCATCACCACTATTGGTGCCTATAATGCCGTCCTGTTGGCCAATCATGGTTTGGTCGCCGTTGGCAAAGATATGGAAAATGGCTTCAATGTCGCGGAAGAGATCGAACTCGTTGCCCGAATTTACTACCAGACAAAATCACTTGGTCAACCTGTTCTGGTCGATGCTGAAGAAATGCAGCGGGTTGCGGATAAGTTCGGCAGTTATGGTCAGCAGGATTGAATGACTCGCCATCCTGTGGTGTTGCAGCCGATTAAATGTAAAGTCAGGAGATAGTGTGAATCAGCCAACGAATGGAAACCCATCGAACCATCATCAGAAACAACCTTCAGTTATCGATATCTCCAAAAAAGGACGGCAAAAACTTCGTTCCCGTCATTTTGCTGAGGCGAGTGAGTTATTCTCTCTCGGATTGGAACGGGAGCCGGAAAATCCTTATCTGTTGTCGGGGATGGGAGATGCCTGTCGTGAAACTGGTCATTATTCTGAAGCAGAACGCTGCTACTGCAACTTGCTGGATGTCGATAATAATAACCTGTTTGCGTTGCGTGGCCTGGGGGATGTGTGTAAAAAGTTGAATCGGCATCGGGAGGCAATTCAATTCTGGGATAGATATCTGGCTTTAAGGCCGCAGGATAAATTTGTCATGACCCGGGTCGCTGATAGCTGCAAAATTCTACAACAGTTTGAGCGGGCTGAACAGGTTTACCAACAGATATTGAAATTATCTCCAGGCGATCGCTTTGCGTTGACTGGCGTGGCCGATCTGCAGCACCGTATGGGTAAAGATGAAAGCGCTATTGAAACTTACGAAAAAGTTCTCAGATTTGATGAGAATGAACTCCATATTTTAACCATCATCGGCAAACTTTGCTGGCGAATTTCCGACTTTGAGCGTGCAGAAAAATATTTTCGCCGTGCACTGCAGATTGAACCAGATAACCCGTATGCCCTTTACGGGCTTGGTAACTGCTATCGCTGGCATCGTCAATACGATAAGGCAATTGAAATCTGGGAGAAGATTTTACCCCATTCGGAGGGGACTCAGGCTCTGCATACGCGTTTGGGGGATGCATATTATAACCTCGGTCGCTTTGCGGAGGCGGAGCAGAGTTATCGTCATTCGCTAAAATTTGGTGAAGATCTTTTTTCCACAGCGGGTCTGGTATGTCTTTGCAGTGACCGAAATGATTGGGAGAATGCCGCACATTTTTTTCGATTGCTGACTGCGGATGAAACGGATGTGTCTAATCCGCTTGAAATTCTGATCAAGCGTTTTATCCGGGCAGGACAGAAGGAATCAATGCTGGAGCTGTTCCGCTATTTATTGTCGGCTGGGGATTGTCATCAAACTGTACTCGATGAGCTAGCTTGCCAGCTTAAGCGGCTGACTTGATCTTTTTTGTCAGTTTTATGTCATGAACTAGTAACTGTTCAGCAATGCCTTGAGGCACCCATTCCAAGGGCCACTTTGCGCCGTCCATGGCCGTTCGACTGTCGCC
>LLYT01000041.1 GCA_002049545.1 Deltaproteobacteria bacterium tcs-42
CTTCTCCCGCCCGCCTCACGACGTAGCGAGTTACTTACCTCCGGCAACCCCGTTCGATGGGTGCGACGGGGAGGTGCTACCCGGAGTGATAATCCTGATGTTGGCCTCCTATGTCTCTCACGGTTACACAGGGACGGACTGTCACCGTCACTGAGGGAAACGGGCTGCGAGTCGCCCGTTACCGAAATTGTTGTAATTATGGGTTTTTATACCGAATGGGTTCAATCCTGTCAAACGATTCTCCCACCCCGGATCGACATCAGTGTTTTTTGACTTCGACTGAAAAAACCGCTAGGCTTAGCCGATTGTGTCAAAAACCAGATATAACTCACCCGAAATGAGGTCACGATAATGGTCCAAACTAACAATCTTAATGTTCTGGAAGTTTCACCGATTATTGCACCACAGGATCTGAAACAGGTTTTCCCTCTGCCGATTGCAGGGGCAGCCTTTGTCAACGACAGTCGTAATACCATCAAATCAATCCTTCGGGGCGAAGACAAACGGCTGTTGGTTGTCGTCGGCCCCTGTTCCATCCACGATCCTGTTGCTGCTATAGAATATGCCCAACGCCTGGTCAAATTGGCAGAGGAGCTACAAGATCAACTGTTTATCATCATGCGAGTCTATTTTGAAAAACCTCGCACCACTGTTGGCTGGAAGGGGCTTATCAACGATCCGGATATGGACGGCAGCCACCAGATATCCAAGGGGCTGGGGGTTGCGCGACAACTTTTCAGTAGCATAACCGATATGCGACTGCCGATCGCCTGTGAAATGCTTGACCCCATTACACCTCAATACCTCTCAGATATGATAAGCTGGGGAGCTATTGGTGCTCGAACCACCGAATCACAAACACACCGGGAAATGGCCAGCGGACTTTCCTTCCCGGTTGGTTTCAAAAATGGGACCGATGGCGGACTGAAGATTGCGACAGATGCCATGGCTGCAGCGTGTCGAGAACACAGCTTCCTTGGAATCAATTACGAGGGTCGCTCGTCGATCGTCCATACCGCTGGGAACCCGGATATCCATATCGTTCTGCGTGGAGGTGACAACGCGCCCAACTACTATCCTGAAGAGGTCAGTAAAGCTGCCGAGCTTTTAAATAAAAACCAACTCCCCACTGCCATCATGGTCGATTGCAGCCACGCCAATTCAAATAAAGATCACAACCGTCAGGGTGAAGTTCTGGATAATATTATAGAGCAACGGATATCTGCCCCGGGTTCAGTGACCGGAGTTATGATTGAGAGTAATCTAAATGCTGGCAACCAAAGCCTTCCCCAAGACCTCGATCAGCTGCAATATGGGGTATCGATCACAGATAAATGTGTCGACTGGGAAACGACGGTCAAAATGTTAAGCAGAGCACATGACAAATTGACACAAAAATAAAAGGCTGCAAATCTTCAGTCTGAATCACTTAATGAAGGCCTTTATCGCTTAATTCAATCGGATCAATAACACCGTGTTTTTTCTCGAAACTGTCTATATTAAGCTGCAAAGCCTGCAATAAACGCTTAGCATGACGCGGTGACGTAATTAAACGCGACTGAACTCGCGCTTTCGGTGCCTGTGGCTGTACATAGATACAATCGATAACAAATTCACTATTGTTATGATTCACAACCACCATATTGATATACTGGCCACTTGCAACATCATCATTCATCTGAATTTCGAGTTTGACGTCCTGGTTTTTTTCTGTATCATCCATTCCATGTCTCCTGAAAATAGATTTATCTGGTCAACCCACTCACTCAAGTTGAGTTCGAAAATTCCATTGGTAGAGTCGCAAGAACCCATCCATGGAGCTTGACTGACGCCATCCGGGCATCAGACACCCATAACCGTACTCTTTAGCGTTTTTAGTGGAGTGAATTAGAAATCGAGATAGACTTATAAATCATTAAGTAAGCGATAGACGCCCTGCTCTAATTCCCAAACGATTTCTCCAGCTTTAAGATGCTCATCTTTTTCCAACAATACTCTGGCCCGATCAAGGTCACCGTGAGCTTTCAGCAGGACCGGAGAAAGTTTTGTTTCCAATTGAAATTGCGGAATCTCACCAACGAAATCGACCCAATCCTGTAGTTCTTCAGCAGCAACATCGACCAATCGTAATGCTTTGGCTGTACTCTCGGGGAGGATTTCATAAAGATGATCAGACTCTCGATCTATCTGTTCCAGAATTTGGCGATAGCGTTCTGAAATTGACATTGTGTCTCCCTTTTCAGCGAAACTTAAAAGCGCGGCAAAAAAATCTCCCCGCCGGGTATTTGGACAAATTTTCAGATTATTTCTCGCGTGGCTTCACTCAGGGCGTATCCTATGCGAAAGGAACGGTAAAGATCAAACTTAAAGCGTCACAATTTCTGCTTACTGGTTGACTTTCGTGGCATCAGACTGTTAATTTTATCACGTCTGAACGACACGCTAGGGGCGTCTTCGTTACTGAGAGTTCCAGAAGATCTGGAACAACCCTTTGAACCTGATCCGGTTGACACCGGCGTAGGGAAGCGGCAACCAACACCGATTATCCCTGTCGGAAGCCGCCTTTTGGCGGTTTTTTTATTGATTTACAGGCTATGCTGATATACCTGAATGAAAATCCGTTAGAAATAAAAACCGGCTTCCGGCTGGACGAACTTCGCCAACAGTACAAAGCGAATGCTGATTTGATGCTGGTCAATGGTCATCCAGTCAATAGTGATCACGAGTTGAATGACGGGGATCACGTTATCTTGATTCAGCGGGGAGAGCAGCCATCTGCTGAAGATTTAGAAGTTCTGATGATGGCAAGACACACCCCTGGTGTGCATCAGCAAATAAAACATGCTCGTGTTGGTATTGCCGGCGCTGGAGGACTTGGCTCTCAAGTCGCAATTGCCTTGGCAAGAGTTGGTATTGGCCAGCTGGATATTGCCGATTTCGACGTTGTAGAACCATCCAATTTGAACCGGCAGCAGTACTTTATCGATCAGATCGGCATGCCCAAGGTGAGTGCGTTACGGGATAATCTGCAACGTATCAATCCAATCACTAAAATTAATATTTACAATCAGAAAGTCACAACGGAAAATATTGGAGATTTTTTTAGCGAGGTCGATATTCTGGTTGAGGCGTTTGACGCAGCAGATCAGAAGGCACTGTTGACAAACTGTTTTCTCGGCAATTTTCCCGACAAATTTCTGGTGGCAGCCTCAGGAGTTGCAGGATATGAAACATCCAATAGTATTCGTACCACTCAAATAACGGATCATTTTTATCTTTGTGGTGATGGTGTCACTGCTGCAGAACCGGGGTGTGGCTTGATGGCTCCCCGTGTCGGTATCGTCGCACATCATCAGGCCAATGCAGTCCTCAGACTGCTATTAAACAAATCACCAGAGTAAAGAAACATATGAAACTAATTATCAACGGTGAAGTAAAAAACTATCAGGAAGGTCTGACTGTTCAGCAACTGCTGGAGAAACTGAACCTATCCCCGGAGCGGGTGGTTGTTGAATTAAATCGTACCATTCTTTCGCAGGATGTGCAGACGCATACAGAACTTAAATCAGAAGACACTATCGAACTGGTACAGTTTGTTGGTGGAGGTTAAATCAAGGATAACAGCTATGGATCAATTGATTATTGCAGGTCGAAAGTTTGACTCACGCTTGCTGGTCGGCACAGGTAAATTTGCCTCAAATCAGGCAATGGTTGCGGCGATGGAACACTCCGGGAGTGAAATTGTCACGGTCGCTCTGCGCCGTGTTGATATAGACAACCCCGAAGATTACCTGTTGTCACATATCGACCTCGAACGTTACTTATTATTACCAAATACCAGCGGTGCCCGTGATGCTGAAGAGGCCGTTCGTCTGGCTCGCCTGGCTCGCGCTGCCGGTTGTGAACCCTGGGTCAAACTCGAAGTCACTCCAGATCCTTACTACCTTCTTCCGGATCCCATTGAGACCCTCAAAGCGGCAGAGATTCTGGTCAAAGATGGTTTTGTGGTCCTCCCCTATATGCCTGCTGATCCCGTTCTCGCCAGACACCTTGAGGAAGTCGGCACCGCAACGGTCATGCCATTAGGGGCCCCGATTGGCACCAATAAAGGCGTAAGAACTCGCGACCTGATTGCCATCATTATTGAACAGGCAAATATTCCAGTTATTGTAGATGCCGGTCTCGGCGCACCATCTCATGCCGCAGAGGCAATGGAAATGGGTGCTGATGCGGTTCTGGTCAACACAGCTCTGGCCGATACTCCAAATCCCGACCTGATGGCTCAAGCCTTTCGTAAAGGGACTGAAGCCGGACGTGAAGCCTACTTGGCAGGGCTTGGCACACAACGCCAACAAGCCGAAGCATCGAGCCCACTAACCGGCTTCCTGAGGAATGACTGATGAGCTTTCAACAGCAACTTGAACTTTATCCGCAAGCGGAATTAGAGCAAAAAATAGCGAGTACCACACCGGCACAAATTGATCAGGTATTACAGCAACAACGCTTGAATATTGATGATTTTTCGCGACTGCTCTCTCCCAATATCACCGACAGTCAATTGGAACTGATGGCGGAGCGCGCCCATCGGATCACCCGGCAGAGGTTCGGGCGAGTCATTCTCCTCTATGCGCCCCTGTATCTCTCCAATGGGTGTTTTAACGGCTGTAAATATTGTGGCTTCAGTGCCGACAACCATTTTCCACGTAAAACATTGTCAATGAAAGAGATTGAACGGGAAGCAAAGCATCTCCGCAATCAGGGATTCCGCCATATGCTGCTCTTGACCGGTGAAGCCCCCAAGGTCGCCGGAATCGACTACCTTGAAGATGCCGTAAAAATTATCAAAGAATATTGTGGTTCTGTTTCTATCGAAGTCTTCCCCATGGATACGGACGGCTACCAGCGTATGGTTACCGCCGGTGTTGATGGTTTAACAGTGTATCAGGAAACTTACGATCGTGAACTTTATCAGCAACTTCATCCCTACGGCCCCAAGAGTGACTACCTCTATCGCTTGAACGCCCCGGAGAGAGCGGGTATTGCAGGACTCCGCAGAATCGGTATCGGTTCATTGCTTGGGTTGGGGAATAGTTTAACTGACGTTTACTACTGTGGACTCCATGCCCTCTATCTGGCACGTAAGTTCTGGCGGACCCAGGTGACACTCTCATTCCCACGCCTCTGTCCAGCCGACGGAGGATTTCAACCACGCAGCATTGTCAATGATCGGCAACTGACCCAATTTATCTGTGCTCTGCGTCTATTGATCCCCGATGCCGGACTGGTTCTTTCAACTCGTGAGAGTGCCGAACTGCGTGATAACCTCTTGCCACTCGGCATCACCCAGATGAGTGCCGGCTCCTGCACCGCGCCTGGTGGCTACGTGGAAGAGAACCAGGATACTGAACAATTCAGCATCAGTGATGAGCGTTCCGCCGCTGAAGTTGAAGAACTGTTAAAGTCACGTGGATATGAAGCTGTCTGGAAGGATTGGGATGGAGCTTTTCTGAATAAAGCGGGCTGATAACAACACCAACACCTCGCAAAACCATGAGAGCACCATGACTGAATCGTTACCAAATTTATATCTGATCACAGACCGTCATCAGGTTCGAGAGGGGCGTAAACTCCTGGAGGTTATCGATGATCTGTTACAGGCCGGGGTAAAAATGATTCAGCTGCGCGAAAAAGATCTTTCAGCGGCAGAACTTTTCCCTCTGGCCAAAGATCTTCGTGGCCTGACTCATCACCATCAAAGTCTCCTTATCATAAATGACAGAATCGACCTGGCGCAAGCCATTAAAGCTGACGGAGTTCATCTTGGCAGCCACTCCCTGCCAATAAATGTTGCCCGTCAAATCCTTGGATCACATTATCTCATCGGTGCTTCGACCCATTCTGCAGCCGAAGTTAATTCGGCCTATATTCAAGGTGCTGATTTTGTGACCTACGGCCCGGTTTATTTTACCCCCTCTAAAGCAGCTTATGGCCATCCGGTTGGAATTAACTCATTGCAGGAGATTTGCAAGACCTGCAAAATACCAATTTATGCTCTTGGGGGGATCAAAGTAAACAACACGAAAGAAACTCTGCAAGCAGGAGCTCATGGTGTTGCCATGATCTCTGCCCTCCTTTCTGAGCCTTCACCGACTCAGGCATATCAAAAAATCTGGCAAGAACTGTAAACACCTTAAGCACACCCATATCAAATAGGCACAAAAAAGGGTCCCCACGTTGAAAGCGAGAACCCTTTTTAGTTATATGGCGGGGCTGACGGGACTTGAACCCGCGACCTACGGCGTGACAGGCCGTTGTTGTAACCAACTCTACTACAGCCCCAAAAAATGGTGGGCGAAGAGGGGCTCGAACCCCCGACATCCTGCTTGTAAGGCAGGCGCTCTCCCAGCTGAGCTATTCGCCCTGGAAATTGATTTGAATACTGAAATGGCGGGGCTGACGGGACTTGAACCCGCGACCTACGGCGTGACAGGCCGTTGTTGTAACCAACTCTACTACAGCCCCGCAGATAGAAATAGGAAGTATGTAATTGCCCAAGTGGGATTGAAGACGGACAATTATCTACTTCCTACTTCTGAATAGTATCCAATATATGTACGTTTCTTTATTAATTAACTGCGTCCTTCAAAGCCTTACCTGCTTTGAATTTTGGAACCTTGGCAGCAGCAATTTGAATTTTTTCACCAGTCTGTGGATTTTGTCCTGTACGAGCAGCACGATCACCAACACTGAATGTTCCAAAACCTACCATAGCTACTTTTTCACCTGCTTTCAGAGCATCAGTAACAGCATCGGAAAAAGCCTTTAGAGCCCCCTCTGCATCAGTTTTACTTAGCCCCGCCTTTTCTGCCATTGCATTGACCAGATCTGCTTTAGTCACAGGATACCTCCTCATAAGTTTTAAGTTAATTCAGTTGTGCAAAACGCGTTTATATATATCAGGTTTAGAAAAAAACTGTCAAGCTGTTTTTCCCCATTTTTCGGGCTTTCGTACAATAAATAAAACTAACATGCCGATTGATCCGGTGCGACGTCCTCATCAAAAATTAACGCAAAGTCAAGGACCTGATCCATATGAGAAACAGTTTCAATCGTCAGTGATTTTAATAAAAGTTGAGACAGTTCAGCCAGGTTCTTTTTATTTTCATGCGGAAGCAAAACCTTGGTGATTCCACCTCTGCGTGCGGCTAATAGCTTTTCTTTTATTCCGCCAATAGGCAATACCCTACCTCGTAGAGTGACTTCACCCGTCATGGCGAGATCTTTTCTCACCGAACGTCCAGTCAAGGCTGATGCCAACGCTGTTGCTATTGTAATTCCGGCTGAAGGGCCATCTTTTGGTACCGCACCTTCAGGGACGTGAATATGGACTTCAATTTTGGAATAAAAGTCTTCTTCAAGTTGCAACTCCTGCCAGCGGGAACGAATATAACTCATAGCCGCTTGAGCCGATTCCTGCATAACATCACCAAGCTGACCGGTGACAGTCAACTTCCCTTGACCAGGCAAAGTCGTGACCTCAATCGTCAACAGCTCACCACCTGTTTCGGTCCAGGCCAAACCAGTCGCCATTCCAACCAGATCCTCTTCTTCACGCACACCATACTGATATAGCTGTACACCAAGATATTTCCGGATTTGTTTTTCACCAACTTTGAAATTCTTATCTTGCCCCTCCAAGAGTGCCTTCTTCGCTAGTTTTCGCATCACTGATGCGATATTACGATCCAGACTACGCACCCCCGATTCACGAGTATAACGCCTGATAATTTCATAGAAGGCTCGTTCCGAGAACTGTACCTGTTGATGTCCGAGGCCATGAGATTTAATCTGTTTATCGAGCAGGTAGCGACGCGCAATGTGCAGCTTTTCTTCCTCAGAATAGCCTTCAATCCGGATCACTTCCAAACGATCGTGCAGGGGGCGTGGAATAGCCTGAAGATTATTAGCTGTAGCGATAAACAGAACCTGCGATAAATCATAATCAACATCAAGAAAGTGGTCAGTAAAACTATTGTTCTGTTCAGGATCGAGAACTTCGAGAAGTGCAGACGAGGGGTCACCACGAAAATCGGTACTCATCTTGTCAATTTCATCCAGCATAAAGACCGGATTTTTAACTCCCGACTTACGCAAACCTTGAATAATTTTCCCTGGCATGGCTCCGATATAGGTTCTGCGATGTCCCCGAATTTCTGCTTCATCACGCACGCCGCCAAGAGAGATTCTTACAAATTTTCGTTGCAGTGCTTTGGCTACTGATTGCCCCAGCGATGTCTTACCAACACCCGGAGGACCAACAAGGCATAAAATAGGTCCCTTAATCTTCTTAACCAATGCCTGAACGGCCAAATATTCAAGAACTCGTTCTTTAACCTTTTGCAAGCCGTAGTGGTCAGCTTCAAGAATTTCTTCAGCCTTCAAGAGATCATGTCGATCCTTGGTCCCCTTTTGCCAAGGCAAAGAGAGCAACCACTCAATATAATTACGTACAACCGTTGCTTCAGCTGACATAGGCGACATCATTTTCAGCTTACGTAATTCGGCCTGAGCTTTTTCAGTTGCCTCCTTCGACATTTTTTTCTTCTTGATTTGTGCTTCAAAATGGAGAATTTCTTGTTTGAACTCATCCTGGCCACCAAGTTCCTTCTGGATAGCCCGCATCTGTTCATTCAGGTAATATTCTTTCTGGCTACGCTCCATCTGGCTTTTAACCCGACTGCGTATTTTCCCCTCAACTTGAAGAATTTCTATTTCCTGCTCCAGCAAAACCAGAATATGCTCCAGTCGCAAAGAGGGATCCGTAAATTCAAGCAGTTCCTGCTTGTCAGTAATCGGAACCTGAAGATGTCCGGCAACGGTATCAGCCAGACGAGACGGGTCATCAATTCCAGCAATTGCATGACTCACCTCAGCCGGAATTTTTTTACTCAATCCAATATAGACCTCAAAACTCGCTTTGATCGCCCTGACAACAGCTTCGACCTCTGAGGAATCTGCCATCGATTCGGCAATAGGCTCAACAACAGCCTGGAGAAGATCTTCACCCTGGACAAAAGAATGCATTTGCCCACGCCAGCAACCTTCAACCAAAACCTTGACCGTCCCATCAGGCAGCTTGAGTAATTGCACAACCTTTCCAACGGTACCAACCTGATAGAGATCATCTTCATCTGGAGAATCGACTTTAGAATCTCTCTGACTGACCAGAAAAATCAGTTTGTCACCCTCAGATGCATTTTCCAGGGCAACTATTGATTGAGCTCTCCCAACAAACAGGGGTGACACCATATGCGGGAAAACAACGATATCCCTCAGTGGCAACAAGGGTAAAAGACGCGGTGATAGAATTGTGGATTGCTCAACAGAGTCTGACATGATTTTTTAGCCTAAAAAAGAAAAGGAGCGCTCTGCCTGAAGACAAATTTGCGCTCCTGATAAACCTCAGAAAAAGTTAAATATCCCTATGCACTTTCAGCAATATCATAAAGAATGACTGGCTTCACACCCTTAGTAATAACCTCTTCGTTCAAAACAACTTCCTTGACGCGATCTTGTGACGGGATGTCGTACATGACATCGAGCATAGCACTTTCCAGAATGGAGCGTAATCCACGTGCACCAGTCTGGCGCTCTAAAGCTTCTTTAGCTATCGCAATCAATGCACCATCGGTAAATCTCAAATTGACATTTTCCATTTCAAAAAGGCGTTGATACTGCTTGACCAGTGCGTTTTTCGGTTCACGAAGAATTTGAATGAGGGCTTCCTCCTCCAGTTCGTTGAGTGTTGCTATTACTGGAATGCGACCGACAAATTCCGGGATCAAGCCAAACTTGAGAAGATCTGTCGGCTGAACCTTGCCAAGCAACTGGCCAAGATCCTCCTCTTTAATCGAACGAACCTCGGCACCAAAACCCATGGTTTTAGCGCTGATTCGCTTATTGACAATTTTCTCCAACCCGGAAAAAGCACCACCACAGATGAACAGAATATTTGTCGTATCGACTTTGACAAACTCCTGTTGCGGGTGCTTCCGTCCACCCTTGGGAGGAACGCTTGCCGTTGTCCCTTCTATGATCTTCAAGAGTGCCTGTTGCACCCCTTCTCCAGAGACATCACGCGTGATTGATGGAGACTCCGACTTTCTGGCAACCTTATCGACCTCATCAATATAGATTATACCCTTTTGAGCTTTTTCCAGGTCATAATCAGCAGCTTGTAACAGGTTGAGAATGATATTTTCAACATCTTCGCCAACGTAGCCGGCTTCAGTTAAATTAGTCGCGTCAGCGATAGTAAACGGGACATCCAGAACCTTGGCCAGGGTCTGAGCCAGCAGAGTCTTTCCACTTCCCGTCGGCCCCAACAAAAGAATATTACTTTTTTGAATTTCGATATCATCATTCTTTTCGACAGATTCGACCCGCTTATAATGGTTATAGACCGCAACAGAGAGAATTTTTTTCGCCCGCTCCTGCCCAATCACATATTCGTCAAGAATATCCCTGATTTCAACCGGCTTTGGCAGTTTCTTGAACTCAGGGTCAGATGTCTGATCAAGCCGTGATTCCTCATCGATAATATCGTTACAGAGTTCAATACATTCATCACAGATATAAACAGTTGGTCCAGCAATCAGCTTCTTGACTTCATCCTGAGATTTTCCACAAAAAGAGCACGTCAACTGACTATTTTCATCTTTAGGGCTCACGTATTAAACCTCCACGATATCAATATTATGACTTTCTTTCGACAATTTCGTCAATAATACCATAACTGCTTGCCGTTGTGCTATCCATGAAGAAATCGCGCTCAGTATCGGCCGCTATTGTCTTCAAATCACTCCCGGTGTGCTTTGCTAAAATGCCATTTAATGTTTCGCGCATCCGCAGAATTTCCTGGGCATGGATACTGATATCGCTTGCCTGTCCCTGGAAACCACCCAGAGGTTGATGGATCATCACCCGAGCGTGCGGCAAAGCAAAGCGTTTCCCTGGTTCACCGGCAGCGAGCAGAACCGCCCCCATACTGGCAGCTTGACCAACACAAATGGTAGAAACCGGTGCTTTTAAATATTGCATTGTGTCATAAATTGCCATTCCGGCCGTCACAACACCGCCCGGGGAATTGATATAAAGGTGAATATCTCGATCGGGATCTTCCGACTCCAGAAATAACATCTGCGCAATAATCAAATTGGCCATATGGTCTTCCACTTCACCGCCGAGGAAGATTATCCGGTCTTTGAGTAAACGGGAATAGATGTCATAAGACCGCTCACCGCGCCCGGTATCTTCAACCACCATTGGCACCAAAGCCATATCAGGACTCCTCAGCTGCACTATCGGCAGAATTTTCGAGCTCAGGCTGCTGTGGCTCGACTTCAGTAACAACTGACTGATCGAGGAGAAATGAAGTGACTTTTTCCTGCAAAATCTGTGCTTTCAACCCAGCCAATGCCTGCTGGTTCTCAAAGTATTTTTGTACCTGATCTAACGGGATGTCACTATCATCGGCAAAAGTCTGCATTTTCTCTTCGACAGCAGACTCTTCAACTTTAATTTCTTCCTGCGCCGCTATTGCATCCAGAAGAATTTCACCTTTGACTTGCTGAACAGCCATGTCACGATAAGTTTTTGCAAAAGTTTCGTCATTCATCCCCAACATTTCAAGGCTCATACCCTGCGCCTTGAGCTTTTGGGTGAAGCTATCCTTGAGATGGTGTAATTGATTCTCGACCATCCCCCCGGGAACTTCAAAGGGGTTATTTTCAATCAAGGCATTCATCAGGTTTTCTTGCAACTGCCCGTCAACCTGCTGCATCCCCTGAGCAATGGCATTTGCTTTGATTTGCTCTTTGAGGGCATCCAGATTCTCAGCATCGAGTTCTTTAGCCAAAGCATCATCAATTTCAGGAATATTTTTTTCTTTGATTTCCTTGACAAGAACCTTGAAAGTCGCCGGCTTGCCAGCGAGCTCTTTAGATCCGTAACCTTCAGGAAAAGTCACTTCAACATCTTTTTCCTGTTCACGTTTCATTCCCACCAACTGATCTTCAAATCCGGGGATAAAACTATTGGAACCAAGGGCAAGCTCAAAATCCTTGGCAGAACCATTTTCAAATGGTGCGTCATCAATAAAGCCTTCAAAATCGATCACAACGGTGTCGCCATCACGAGCTTTTTTGCGGCTTGTCACCTCAAGCTGCATCCGTGAATTAGCCATCTGCTCAAGCTGCTGCTCTACGACACTCTCGTCGAAAGTAAATTTCTCTTTTTCAAGCTCCAACCCGGTGTAATCTTTGGCGACAATCTCCGGGCGAACCTCGACCTCCACTTCATAGCTGAAAGGCTGACCCTCTTCGACGACACCGGACTGAACAACTTCAGGCTGAGAAACAGCTTCGATCTTATTGTCCAACAATGCCTTATAAAGGCTATTATTGATCAAAGGACCTGCCGCGTCATATTGAGCTCTTGGTCCATAATGTTGCTTCAATACATTTTTGGGCACCTTGCCTTTACGAAACCCTTTAATGTCAGCCGTTTTGGCAATTTTTTTATAAGCGTTTTCGAGCTCAACCGCAACAGCATCGGCTGCAATCTCCAAGCAGAGCTTCTTTTTAATCGGACTCAGAACTTCAACAGTTACGTTCATCATTTTCCCTTCCTGATTCTTAAATATTGGGTCACGCCTGACGTGAACTTATAACTATGTGGAATATTTTAAAGCCGCAAAGGCTGAAATTTGAATGGTGCGAGAGGGGGGACTCGAACCCCCACATCATAGGATACTGGTTCCTAAGACCAGCGCGTCTACCAATTCCGCCACTCTCGCAGAAAACACAATGCTCACCTCCCAAACCCACCCGGTCTACGGGCTAACTGAGTGCGGAAGGTGAGCATAGTATATTAATGGGGTGAGTGAAGGGGCTTGAACCCTCGACAACCGGAGCCACAATCCAGTGCTCTACCAACTGAGCTACACCCACCAGAAAAACCCGGCCATGTTACGGAAACTGCCGGCCCTTGTCAAACTAAAAATGGCGCGCCAGGAAGGATTCGAACCCTCGGCCTACGGATTAGAAGTCCGTTGCTCTATCCAACTGAGCTACTGGCGCATACTCACTGAAACAGCAGAATAAAGATACTGTCTCAGCAGGCTGCGGTTCTAGCATGCGCTACGAAGATTTGCAAATAAAAATACAGCCTTCAATGTGCGGAACTGCAGGAACGGAAACAAATGGAGCTTCTCATTTTGGACTTGCCCATTTCAGTCAGTGGATAACGGAGGATCGACGCCGAAAGGGTCTACAATAATTTTCTTCTTTTCTGCAACAAAATTAATGGTTCTCTGTAGCAGGTCAAATTCCAGACCCAAGCCTGGATCATCGTCAAAAGGGTCATAATGGAGGCGATTCTGGCCGGCCGTAACATCAAATTCTGGATCACCTGAAAAAGGATCAACATCAGGGGCTTTATCATTCTCAGCACGATCTGCAACCGATTCTGCATCCTGAGAAAATTCGACAAGGTCAAAGGCATAAAGCAATTCCGTAACTAATGCCTTCGGTTCGGGAAGATTTTCTTTATAAAAGATTGCAAGTTGAGCCAACCAGTCAACAGCAAGGGCAACCGTTTCAAGCTCTATACGATTGGGAATTGTCTGCGCCTTCAGATTCCGCTCAAAAACAATTTCCAGACGATCAACGATTGAACAGAACGAACCTGCCTCAACTCCATTGGTTGCCTTTTTAAAAGCGGCCAATGCCTGAATTGAATCTACCAACGACGGCAAAGTTGGATTCTGATCACACAGAGAATTACGAATTTCATCAATAAGTATCTCTGCTTCATGGGTCAATAATTGTTGCGTACTTGTCTGTTCAGCCATCAAAAATCTCCACACTGGTCAGCGCTAATTTCGCGTGATGATAACATAAATAGACAACTAATAGGAATCATAGACTAAAATCAATCCTAAAATCATATTTCAAACTGGTAATGTAACTATTCAGCACCGCTGCTAGCACCCATGGAAAGGGAGTCTGTTGCCACGGTTGGCGACAGCCGGGCGACCATGGATGGCGCAAGTGTTCATTGGAATGGGTGCAACAAGTCATTACTGAACTGTTAAAAAAACTATCTGTAACGCCCGTGCAGGTAGGCAATCCGGTAACTTACCGGAATCTCTCCGTTTGCCCCAAACTCATCCTTGTAGGTTTGAATAAACCTTTCTAACGCGTGCTTGCCGTGAAATTTGCTGTTGCCAGTATAGCCAGCGCCGGTGGCCTGTTGGCTGCGGAGGAACTGTATTACGGTGGAAAACGTTCGGGTTATGGTTTCGGTCTCCATGGTTACGCTGGCGCTGGTTGCTTGCTGGATTATCCTGAGCAACTCCTGTTCGTCCGGCAGGGGATACACCTCACCAAAGCCACACTGCTGGTTCACCTGTTTCATCTCAGCAAACGTCCCGTGGCAGAATACTGAAAAGAAAAACGTGCCATCGGGGCGGAGGCAAGACAGCAGTTGTGGTATCGATTTTTCAGGTTTTTGAAACCACTGCAGGGTGGAAGAGCTGACCAGCAGATCGATAGTGCCGGGCTTGATCGGGAGCTTTTCGCCATCGGCCTGAATACATAGTTGAGCTACTTTTGGCGCTAGTTGTCGCAGCGGTGCATTGGCGATATCGAGGGCGATCAAGCTGCGAATGCTGATATTGTCGCTCAGGCATTCGGTAAAGAGACCGTCGCCGCAACCAACCTCTAATGCCTTATCGCAGATAGAGATATCCACCATTGCTGCCAGCCGGTCGGCAACTTGGGCCTGAACCGTTGCTGCTTGGCGATAACGGCCTGCTGCACGGTTAAATGAGCGCCGTACCGGTAACATTTTTTAGCATCCTTAACAGTTGCGGTTCGGGGACAAAGTGCTGGCTGTTAATGGCAATTGTAGCGGTGTTTTCCACACTGTTTGCTACGGTGTCAAATTCTTTGCGGCTGACAATTTGATCTTCGCTGCAGCAGACCAGGGTGATTTGCCCGCTGGCTACTTTATTTACTGCCAGGATTGAGGTGGCTAAAAACTCCAATCCCTGATCCAAGGTTGTGATGTGCTTGGCGTCAATGTTTGGGCAAGGGTGGTTGATGCCACATCGGTGCCAAAAATCGGTAATGGTTGCTTGTGGCTCTTTCGATAGCCTTTGCTGCATCAGCTTGATAATGCGGGGATGGAAACAGCGGGAAAACGCTAAAAACGGTGCCAGTAGGATAATGTTGCTGAAGTTTTCCCTAGCACTATTAAGCTGCTGCAAGATCAAATGAGCACCGGTCGACCAGCCGACCAGGGTGTCACCACCAGCGGCAATAGCTGCACCAACCTGGGCGGTGGAGTGGTGCCAGAACGGGATGACGAAATTGCTCTGCTGGGCGATGGTCGGGTAGAGTTCAGGGATGCCACTCCAGCCGGAGACGAAGGTCAGTTGCATATCTGCTCCAGTATGGTGGTCTCAAAATGTTGCAGCTCGGCGCTGGTTAAATCGGCGCGCAAGGCAATGCGCAAGCGAGCACTGTTGACCGGAACCGTAGGGGGGCGGATGGCACCGACATAATATCCCTGCTCGATCAAAGCCCGTTGCACCTGCAAGGTGCGCTCGTTGTCATTGAGGATAACCGGAATAATGGGGGAGGCTGAGGCGCCGGTGTTAATCCCCTGTTGTTGTAATTTGTGGCACAGAGCAACGGCTTGGTCGCATAACTTGCTCCCGGCACTGGCGTCTTGTTGCAACAGGCGGATCGCTGCCAGGTTGGCGGCAATGGTTGCCGGGGGCAGGCCGGTGGTGTAGATCAGGGCACGGCCGGTGTTAATGAGAAAGTCGATAAGTTTGCGTGAGCCTGCTACGTAGCCACCAAAGGAGCCGAGGCCTTTGCTGAAGGTTCCCATGTGGAGATCAATCTGTTTTTCGACCCCAAGCGCATGGGCCAAGCCCCGCCCCGCACCGAAAATTCCAGTGGCGTGGGCTTCGTCGACCATCAACAGGCAATTATGTTGCGCTTTTAAGTCTGCCAGGCGACATAGGTCGGCCAGGTCGCCGTCCATGCTGAAAACAGTATCGCTAATGATCATTTTGTTGTCGATGTCGCGGTGTTTTTCCAGCAGCGATTCGAGATGATCCATGTCGTTGTGGCGGTAGCGGATATGTTTGGCCCCGGCCAGTTTGACGCCGTCGATGATGCTGGCATGGTTGAGGCGGTCGGAAAATATCAGGGTTTTCCGTTTGGCAACGGCGGAGATGATACCGAGGTTGGCGGTGTAACCGCTGTTAAATACCAGCGCCGCCTCCTGCAGCTTAAATTGAGCCAGCTCCTGCTCCAGTTGGGTAAACAGATCGTTATTGCCGGTCACCAGGCGTGAGGCGCCACTGCCGGTTCCATACTCGGCAATTGCAGCTTGCGCGGCCTGGGCCAAAACCGGTGAATCGGCCAGCCCCAGGTAGTCGTTGGAGGCCAAGTTGAGAAGCTGTTTGCCGTTAAAGGTCATCCAGCGGTTTTTGGCGTTTTCGATGGCTGGCAGCTGGCGCCACCGCTCATCCTGTTGGATCGTGGCTAACTGCTGGTCAATTTGTTCTAAAATCGTCGCCATCAGACCATCTCCCCAAAATGGGTGACGAAGCAGCTTTGCAGGGCAGATCTGGAAAAATCTGTCAGTAGGGGAATCTCAGCCAGAACCGGGACTTTGCCAAAGGTTTCGATGGCCTTGCGGTTTTTCGGGTTGGGTTCACCGCTCATGACTACCCCGAGCATGGTTAGCCCTGCCTGTTTGATCGCCTTAACACTGAGGAGGGTGTGGTTGATGGTGCCGAGGCCGCTCTTGGCAACCAGAACAACCGGGTAGCCCAGTTTCTGCATCAGATCGAGGACAAATTCCTTGTCGTTAAGGGGGACGTACAAACCACCAGCCCCTTCGATCAGCAATGGCCCCTGGTGGGCTGCAATCCGCTCGATAATAGTTGTGGTGTCTATGTTTATCCCATCAATCCGGGCCGACAAATGGGGAGAGCATGGGGTTTGGGTACAATAGGTTTCGGCCAGAAAATAGTGGTCAGTTAGCCCGGTTAATCTTTTTACCAGAGCGGTGTCGGTCTCCTCTTCGCATCCACTTTGCACCGGTTTGTAGTAGCAGGTTTTCAGCCCCTGTAACAGGATGGCACTGATCAGGGTTTTGCCGATGTCGGTGTCGGTGCCGGTGACAAAAAAGCGTTCGGGCAGGGTGATGTTGCTCATGCGCCGCACTCTTCGGCAACCGTTGCCACCATGGCACTGGTCAATTGTTCCAGTTCAGCGTTGCTGATAATAAATGGGGGCATGCAGTAGACTAACTTACCGAACGGGCGCATCCAGACACCGCGCTGGACAAAGCGCTCCACCATGGGCGCCATGTTGACCGGTTGGTCCATTTCGATCACCCCGATGGCGCCGAGACAGCGGACATCGGCTACCCCTTCAAGTTCTGCTGCCGGAGCCAGTCCTGTGGTCAGGGCTGCTTCGATATTTTTGACCCGCTCCTGCCAGTCGCTGCCGGTCAGCAATTTGAGGCTGGCACAGGCCACAGCACAGGCGAGGGGATTGGCCATAAAGGTGGGGCCGTGCATAAAGACACCGGGGCCGTGTTCTTTGTCGGCAACGCCGGTCGCCACTTTGTGGTTCGATAAGGTGGCGGCCAGAGTCATATACCCGCCGGTCAGGGCTTTGCCGACACACATGATATCCGGCGACACCCCGGCGTGTTCGGCGGCAAACAATTTACCGGTGCGGCCAAAGCCGGTGGCAATCTCGTCGAAAATCAGTAACACCTGATGCTGGTCACAGAGGTGGCGTAAATGTTTCAGATACTCCGGATGGTAGATCCGCATCCCACCAGCACCCTGTACTACCGGTTCGATGATCACCGCAGCAATCTCGTCGCCGTGCTCGGTCAGGGTCTGTTCCAGTTCTGCTGTGTCAGTGGGGTTGTAGGGGGCACCAAAGCGGCTTTGTGGTGCGGCGACAAAGTGCTGTTGCGCCAAGGTAGTGGCAAAGTGGTGGTGCATGCCGTTGTCGGGATCACAGACCGACATGGCGCCAAAAGTATCCCCGTGATAACCATTGCGGACGGTGAGAAACTTTCCCTTGTCCGGCCGGTTGTTGCCGAGTTGATACTGGATTGCCATCTTCATGGCAACCTCTACCGAAATGGAACCGGAATCGCAGAGAAAGCAGTAGTCCAGACCCTCAGGGCTAAGTTGGGTCAGCAGTTGCCCCAGCTCAATGGCTGGTTGATGGGTGAGCCCACCAAACATGACGTGGGACATTTTGGCCAGCTGGGTGGTCACCGCCTGATTTAATTGGGGATGGTTGTAACCATGGATTGCGCACCACCAGGATGACATGCCGTCGAGCAGTTTGCGTCCATCTCCCAATTGCAGGTGACAGCCGTCGGCCTGCGCTACCGCATACACGGGTAGTGGCTCGGTAATAGAGGTATATGGGTGCCAGAGGTGGTCACGGTCAAATTGTAGTTCTGCTGTGGTAATCATGGGCGCCTGGTAAATATTAGTGGAATCATAATAAGGTCGAACGATGCCATAGTAAATGCGGCATTGTCAACCAGGATTCTTCTTTGCGGTTGACAATGCCGCCGGGGAACCATTACTCTGCGGGGACAGTTGGAAAGGAATTATGTGTCAATGTTTGAACTCGTCCAATCCTATGTAGAGCAAATAACAGCTGGTGATCCCCTAAGCGCAGATCAGGCCATGCAGATTTTAACTGCCGAAGGGGCGGCTCTGACCGCTTTTATGGCTGGTGCGCAACGGCTTAAAGAGCAAAATCTGGGTACCCGGGTCGGTAGCTGTGCCATTGTCAATGCCAAGTCGGGTCATTGTGCCGAAAACTGTAGTTTCTGTGCCCAGTCGATCCACAATAACACGGCGATTGAGACCTATCCGCTAAAATCGAGTGCCGACATTCTCCTGGATGCCATCGCCGCACAAAATCAGGGGAGCCAATGTTTCAGTATTGTCACCAGCGGCACCAGGGTAGAGCCGGGAGCTGAGTTTGAACAATTGCTGGAGACTATTCGGATCCTGCGCCAGCAGACAACGATCACCATATCGGCCTCCATTGGTATTCTCGATATTGAGAGTGCAAAAGCTCTACATGGTGCCGGTTGTGGTACCTATCACCACAATCTGGAAACCGCCCGCTCATTTTTCCCCGAAATTTGCACCACCCATAGTTATGACGAGGATGTTGCCACCATCCAGGCGGCGCAGAAGGCGGGGATGGAGGTGTGCTGTGGCGGCATTTTTGGTTTGGGTGAGTCGTTAGGGCAGCGAATCGAAATGGGGCTGTTGCTGCAACAGTTGGATGTCGATTCGGTGCCGATCAATTTCTTAAACCCGGTGCCCGGAACGCGGCTGGAGCACAACGAGTTGTTGACCCCATATGACTGCTTGCGGATTATCTGCCTTTATCGTTACCTGTTACCGCATAAACGGATTACCGTCTGTGGTGGTCGCGGCATCAACATGCGTGATCTGCAGGGGGCCATCTTTATGGCGGGGGCAAGTAGCATGATGATCGGCAACTATCTGACTACGGCAGGTAGAAACCTGCAAACCGATCAACAAATGTTAGTTGATGTTACTGGTTGAGCCCCAGTCCAGGAAAGTTCTCCCACCCTTCTTAAAATCAACCCGTTTTGTAACTCTTCAGTAAAGCCTTGTGGCACCCATTCCAAGGGTCACCTTGCACCGTCCATGGCCACTATAACACAACCCTCCCTTTTTTCATGGGATGATCAGAGCCAAAGTCATTCTTGATGACGTCGCAATCAGTCCGGGCTACAGGCTTACGGTGGTTTTTCAGGACGAAATTATTGCCTGGCCATCTATGAGTTTTTGCGAAAGCATGATTATTCTTTGAGAGAAAAAGTGACCGGAATTTCAACCTGGCTGTCCAATGACACGCCAAAAGACGTTGCGGGCCTGAACTTCC
Organism: Deltaproteobacteria bacterium tcs-42; assembly: GCA_002049545.1. GTDB lineage: Bacteria > Desulfobacterota > Desulfuromonadia > Desulfuromonadales > Geopsychrobacteraceae > Desulfuromusa. Next base: position 20,055 of record LLYT01000041.1, read on the forward strand.
ACCGACCTATTGCTTTACGTGCCGCATTATCAAGGCTTCTATATCCAGATGACTCCAATATATTCAGATTGCCCACTCGCCCATTTTTTAAAATCAATGCTTCGAATATAACCTTCCCCTCCCAACCTCGAAGTTTGGCAACTTGAGGATAACGGGGAGGCGGATTCACATCATAGCGTGGCAATGCACTTTCAAACCCTTGGTCAGACACCTTTTCACCCTGTCCCTGCAGCGAAGTCCCACCACCTTGATCGGCACTTAGTTGCTCGTTTTTTGCCACAACAGCTTCGGGGGAAACAATGTCATTGTTGGGCTGCGATGGCGCCGAGAGAGCATCTTGCAGCAACGGATGATCAGCAACCTCAAACACTGGCTCAACAGTTTCTTGCATGGCAACTTTTTCGCCAGAGGGCTGTGATTTGGTATCTACATCAGGAGGCTGTCGGACTTTCGATGAATCTACTGTGGAATCGTCCGATCGGTCTATATTTTTGATCCTTTTCAACATAGAGCTATGGCTATCCGCTCTCAAACGATCGGAAATCTGTCTTCGATCAGTCAATTTCTCGTTACGATCCGTAAAGTCCGACAGCCTCCCGGCAACGGTATCGTTCTTAAGCGGTTTCACCGGTGAAATATCAGCGACAGCAGCCACCATTGGTTCTTCCACTATTTTCTTTGGCTTCGGTTCGGCTTTAGCAACGGTGTCTTCAGTACGAGTTTTTTCAACCGGCTGTTGCTCAGGTTGTTCGATTTCAGTCAAGCTGGTTTTCTGCACACTCTGGACTACACTTTTTGCCACTCTGTTGGTGATTTTTTCTGTTTCTGCCGCAGGGCGAAAGGACTCAAGCGACCTCGAGACATAACTAACCCCAACCTGCCCGGTCTTTGGCAACCCCGCTGACATGATCAAATCAAAAGGGAGACTCAGAATATGCAGGGCAAAAGAGAGAACAATAAAAAAAGCTATTCGGACCACAGAATCCAACACAATCCCTGACAACAAAATTCAAAAATTCAACAACTTGCATTACCATCATTCTTGTTGTTACAGTGTCTCGGCTCAAATACACAAAAATGACTTCAAAGGATACAAAACTTGATGATCTTGACACCAAAATCAAAACAATTGACAGCCAAGCTGGTATGTATCCTGTTATTATTCATACCGCAAATAGTTTGTGCGGACAACAGCCAAACTGAGTTGCCAGCGACAACCGCATCACTGCCGGTTATGCCGACTGTTCACGTCGAAGCCATGAGGATAGCTCCAACCACCGGGACAACAATCATCGACAAAGAGATGATTGAAAAGCTGCCTAGAAACAACGGAAACCTCACCGACCTGTTAGAAACAGTGCCCGGCGTTCAATTTGCGGAAGGTTTTGAAAGCTCCAAAACTGGTGGTGAAATCAGACCCGCAGAAGTTTCAATCGCTGGAGGGAGAACAGAAGACAATAATTATATCCTGGACGGAGCTGGCAACAATAGTCTCCTTGATCCGGCCTACAGTGACATTAAAAATGCGGACAATATTCCTGGGCACTCACAGGAATTGTTTTTACTTGATCATCTTATTGATAATCTTACGGTTTTGCGAGCCAATATCCCCGCTCGTTATGGTGGTTTTACTGGCGGTATTATTGAAGTCGAAACGATTGACCCCGAATCTGAGTTAGGGGGCAGATTATCTTACGACATGACACGTAGTGCATGGGGAAAGTTCCACATAAACTCTGACGACAAAGAAGTATTTTACAATTCCTCCGACGCAGAGAACCAACCTAATTTCACTAAATACCGCCTCAACACAACTCTCAATATTCCTCTCAATGAAAAGATAGGGATATTATTCGACTATGCACGAATACATTCAAAAATTCCCTTGCAACTCATTGGGGACAATAAATCGCAGTACCGAGAAAATGAAAATGTCTTTTTGAAGCTTGTTGCCTCACCCCAATCTGGAACAGAACTGAAATTGTCCACCACATATGCGCCGTATGAGGGCACCTACTACCTTAAAAACACGTTAAATAGCGACTACAAATTGATCGGTGGTGGTTGGAAGTTAAATGGTCAATTAAACCAAGATACAGATAAGGGGCAAATAGAATTCAATGTAAACTTCCAAGAGAGTCACAATACCAGAGAAGCTCCTGCAAATAAATATTCCTGGTACGCGACCCCAACTAAAGACTGGGGGGCATCATTAGAAACCCAAAGAAGTCAAGAAGGGGGATACGGAGACATTGAAAAACAGCAAAAAACCCTTACAACTAATATTAACTTCGAAGCTCATCCGATCACTAAAAAAACGATAACGCACTACATCAATACTGGCTTAGAACTATCTTACGCCGAAGCGACATTCGACCGTACAGAAACATCTGTTGAATATTTAGCATGGCTGGCAGACGGTTCCCCCTCCTCCCTTTTTAACCAACTCGTGTCTTGTCCAGTTGACGACCCAGAGTGTATTGATGGGGAACAGTTTATATATCAAAAAAATGTTCGTCCGGCGGATAACGCTGAGGCTCAAATCTTTAATTTTGACGCCTACATAGAGGATAAAATCGAGAAGGGAAGGTTAACTCTGCGCCCAGGGGTTCGAGTTTCATACAATAATTTCCAAGAAAATACAGACATAGCACCACGGCTCACATCAGAAATCAACCTGTGGGGTAACAACGGAACTGTCTTGATAGGTGGAGTTGGCCGATACTACAATACAAATCTCCTTACCCTTAAACTTGAGGAACAGAAGAAACCCTACGAAGTATATCGGAGGTCAATATTCCTTGCAGGTGGGGAACCAGAAGCATGGCCAGAAGATCCCCTTTCACGAAACAGTATTCCTGCCAGTCGAACCAGTGACTTAAAAACACCCTATTCCGATGAATGGAATATTGGTGTGCAACAAAAACTTTTTGGTGGCCAGGCCGAAATCACCTACATTAACCGTAACTATAAAGACCAGATAATCTCTGTTATTTTCGATCTAGAAGAAAATTATATTTATAAAGAATGGCGAAACTCGGGTCGCCGCAAGTATGAAGAATTAAGTTTGAGTTGGCACAAAGAATGGAATAAACATTTTCTCGCACTCAACATTTCCTGGCAAAAAGTTAAGAGTAACAGTGCAAGCTATGCTGACCAGTTTCGCGAACATCAACTCAGCGATGAACCAGATGAGATTGATGATTATGTCTGGTATGACGATAAATTAATGTTACGCGAAGACCTACCGCCAAACAACTTCAATAGACCGATCAAAGCCAGCCTAATCTACACAACCCAATTACCTCATGGTTTTACATTTTCTAACACAACAAATTTCAGAGGACGCTACAAAGCATTAACGGTTGACGGCTCAGACCCAAGTGGTCTCTATGATGCATATACTGTATCCACAATCCCAAGTGCCTTAATTTTTGATTGGAAAATTAGCTGGGCCAGTCCTGATTGGAAAAGTAACAGTATTGAGATCACGTTGGATATTTTAAATGTTTTTGATCGCAAAACGCACTATGGACCTGCAGAAGATAACTACCTTATCGGACGTCAATTCTGGGCAGGGATAGCTTATAACTTTTAAGCCTGAACAACACATCACCGGTACTCAACCACCCCGTCACTCACTGCCGAATCCCGTTGATTATTAATCTGCAAGTTATAACGACCGGGAAAGTCTGGTGACGGCAACACGACCTGCATCTGCTTTCTGGATAGCAGATCAATCGTCTCAGCCATAACAGGAACAGGAACAACGGTCACCCCCATCTCTTTTTGAGCAACATAGACAAGATCATCAACAACCTGTAGCCCTCTCGATAATCCCGACATGGCGATGCTATTCAAGAAAATCGGCTGTTCCGGGTCTGCGATATTGACAATATTAATCCCACCATGATGGCTGCTGATAAACGCTTTATTCTCTGCAATCTTGATCGCCTTACAAGTTCCGGGGACATCGATTGAACTCAGAATCCTTGGTTCTGCAGGATCTCTCACATCAACAATCAGCAAGCCAGAACGTCCATTGGCAATATAAGCGATACCATCGTGAACACGAACTGCAACGGTGAGATCAAAATGATTCATCGGGAAGGGAGTCGACAAGCGACTCAGACCGATAAATTCGGCATTGTCAGATATTGCATAAACCAGTAAACCTTGATCCTTACTGGCAATATAAACCAGATTGCCTTCTGAGGTGATATCCAAAGCGTGAATATCGGGCAGAGTATCCTTGATAACCGGGCGCTGCATGTCAGAGATATCAATCAGTTCAACCCCCTTAACCCCCTTCGACGTCAAAAGGTGATCACCGGCAACCGTCAGACGCAGGGCCTTCAGATGTGGCCAGAAGGCAACAGGTTCGGGATGACCGGGGTCTGTAATATAAAAAATTTCAATCCCTGCATTGCCCTGAGCAACAAAAAGCAACCCCCGATCAACACTGAGAGATTCACTCCAGTGTGAGGAGACAGGGGGCAATGCATGATCTTCCCCATCGAGGTTTTGCAACAGAACCCCACCTGGACCATCGGCAACATACATCCAATTGTCCTTAATCAAACGGTCCTATCCACAATACAAAGGTTGCGGTTGCGCGATACCGCCCCAGATGGTTCTCCGGAGCTGAGTACCGACAGCATATTGTAAAAGATTTTGAAATTGCTCCAGCACCGGCTTTGCTTGCATAACGATCTTTGACAATCCGTTTCGCTTCTTTTTCACGGGGATCCGGTTA